>JAEURK010000052.1 GCA_016789175.1 Anaerolineales bacterium | reverse complement strand
TCGGCGGCCGTCATGAGGACACTCCTGGCGTTTGGGCGCGCAAGCCGGCTTTCCGGTGGCGCGATTGGCTAATGACACATGGGTGGACCGGTGCGCCGTTTAGCGACCAGAGCGCCCAAATGATAGCACATTTGTTTCAGCCAACCCATTGCGACGTCGCTCTGCGCCGGCCTCGCCGGTCCGGTTGTTGTTAGCCGGCGGATAGGTCGGCGTCCAGGGACCAGGACGACCTCGGGGTACGCTGGCTCGCGTCGACCATCCGCGCCGGCCGCGGCTCGAATGTACCCAGGAGGTTTCGCATGACGATCGTGTGGCCACACAGCCGTTCCGAAACGACCTCCCAGGATGGGACCCGCATCTGCTACCTGACCGTGGGCGCCGGCCCGGGCCTGCTCCTCGTTCCGGGAGCGCTCAAGACGGCCACCGATTACGCCGAACTCGCCCGCGCGTTGGCCGTGCGCTTCACCGTGCACGTCGTCGAGCGACGTGGGCGGGGCGGCAGTGGCCCTCAGGGGCCGGATTATGGCATCCACCGTGAGTGCCAGGACCTGGCCGCCGTTCGCGCTGCGACGCGCGCGGACTTCGTCTTCGGTCACAGCTATGGCGGACTGGTCGCGCTCGAGGCCGCGCTGGCGATGGGCCGACACGCGCCGGCCGGGATCGCGGTCTACGAGCCGGGCGTGTCGATCAACGGGTCGATCCCGATCGATTGGATCCCGGAGTATCGCGATCACCTTCGGGTCGGCAGGCGGCTGGATGCGTTCATCACCTTCATCCGCGCGCTGGGCCCCGATGCGGCACGGGTTGCACCGCGCTGGTGGATGAAACTGGTCATGGGGTTTGTGCTCAGTGGAGCTGAGCGAGAGAAGACGCTCGGTCTCCTGCACGAGAACCTGCGCGAGCACGCCGAGGTTGGACGTCTCGACAACGCCTTCCCGCGTTATGGCGGCATCGCGACCGATGTGCTTATCCTGGTCGGAGGCAAGAGCGGCGGCAGTGCACGGCAGACAGCAGACCGATTGGGGCAGGTGGTGCCGCAGAGCACAGTCCGGGTCCTGCCTGGTCTCGATCACTTCGGGCCCGATCGGGGCGATCCGGGCCGGGTCGCGGAAGCCGTGATCCACGCCTTTGAACCCGGCGCTGCCGTCGAGTGATGGGCCGCCGACTGCTCAGGCGCCCGCGAAGAGGACGAAGAAGGTTGCCACCCAAACCAGTCCCTGGATGGCGATGGAGGACGTCAACATGACATACGCCGCCGCGCGGTCCGCCGCCCGACTATGCAGAATGGCGCCGTACAGCGAGTTCAGCACCAGGGCCACGGCCCCGATCGCGGGCAGGATAAAGAGACCGGCGGGCGGGCCGAACCGCTCCGGCGTGCCGTCGGCGTTGAAGCGCAGGGCCAGTACCGGCGGCAGCTGGGGCCAGATGAGCAGCAGATAGGCGATCAGGATCCCCAACAGGAGGACGGCCGCCAACAACAGCCCGAGGGCGACCCGATCGCCCAGAAGCGAGCGCCCCACCCTCGCCGGAACCGTCGAGGCGCCGGCGCGCGGCTCGGCCAGCCGGCGACCGGAGAGGGCCTGTAGAAACCCGGCCGAGTCGCGGGGTGATAGCGCCAACCAGCCGCCGGGATAGCCGATCAAGACCAGATCGCTTTTCTCACCGGAGGCGGCCAACACCTCCACCAGACCCAGCTGCGGATGATCGAAACGGCTGACCACACAGCCCGGCCAGTTGAGCCCGCGCGCCGTCAGTTCCCCGGTGAAGAGCGTCGCAGGATGCGCTTCCTCGATGTCGCGCAGGGGGACGACCTCGCGCCGGCTCCCCCAGGTCACTTCCAACACCCCGGCTGATACCCGATAGCGGGCCCCGATCAGGCCGGTCACCCGATAGGCGAGCCACCCAAACGGCGGGATCGCGATCAACACCAGCGCCACGCCGACCAGGTTCAGGCCGGTGACGGGCTCAGCCACGCTTAGCAGGATCCCGGCAAACAAGATCGCGCTCAGCGGGAGCGCAAAGCCCGCCGCCCATAACAGCCCACGTTGCTTCGAAGGATTGAAGTCCATAGCCGAGAATGACCCTATCATGCCACAAATCGAATAGAACAAATATGCAAACAGGTCCCCCTGCGCTATAATGATTCTTCTTCATTCGCAAGGCTTGATCGGCTGGATTATGAGCTTCCTGGGGAACTTATTCCGCAAACCCGAACCCGCCAAAGGCGGCCGGGGCAAAGGTGCCGGGCGCGCCAGTCGCGCCAAAGGCGGCGGGGGCGGACGCGGCAAAGCTGCCGCGGCGCCTCAACCCGCGCCCCCCGGCATGTCGCTGGATCGCAAACTCGACATCGCCGGCATCATCCTGGTGGTGATCGGTGTCGTCACCCTTTTCAGCCTGTTCACACCCAACACCAGCCCGCTGCTCGACGCCATCCTGACCGCCATGAGCCAGTTGGCCGGGGCCGGTCGGTTCGCGCTGCCGGTGGCGTTGATCGTGGTCGGCGGCTGGATCGTGCTCCGCAAGTACGGCGATCGCCTGCCGCGGGTCGAGTTCGAGCGACTGGGCGGCGTGGTGATGCTGTACTTCGGGCTGCTGATCACGCTTCATCTCTTCGCCATCAACGGCGATCGCGCGGCCGCGCTGCCCGTGGCGCAGGCCGGCGAGGGCGGCGGCTTCATCGGCGCCTTCCTGCTCTCGGCCATGGCCGAGGCGGTTGGGTTGCTCGGCGCGACCGTCGTGCTGATCGCGTGGTGGGTCGTGGCCGTGGTGTTCACGCTGGGGCTCTCCCTGCCCGAGATCGTCGAGCGGCTCTCCGGCTTGTTCGACCGGGGCGAGTCCGGCCCGGCCGTCCAGGGCGAGTTGGAACTGGACGACGGGCGCGAGATCCCGATCAATCGACCCACCCGGGGCGCTCAAGCCACTCAGCCCAAACCCGTGGCCGAGCCCAAGCCGGCGCCCGCGCTGACGCCCAAGGCCGAGGCCGGCCCGCGGTTGAAGCCGGCCAAACCGGCCAAAGCCGAGCCCGCGCCGGCCACGCCGGCCGCGATTGCGCCGACCGCTGCGAGTCCATCGTTCGATCAGCCGCTGGTGATCGGCGCCGAGCAGGCCTGGGAGTTGCCGCGCATCGAAGACATCCTTGAGCACGGCAGCGAGAGCACGGCCGACGACGACTACGACCGCAAGCGCGTGCAGATCATCGAAGGCACGCTGGCCTCGTTCGGCGCGCCGGTGCGGGTGGTCGAGATCAACCGCGGCCCGACGATCACGCAGTTCGGCGTCGAGCCCGATTTCGTCGAAAGCCGCGGCGGCAAGAAGACCAAGGTCAAGGTCAACAAAATCACGTCACTGGCCAACGACCTGGCGCTGGCGCTCTCGGCCAAGTCGATCCGGATCGAAGCCCCGGTGCCCGGCAAGGGCTACGTCGGCATCGAAGTGCCCAACGAGCAATCCTCGGTCGTCGCGCTGCGCGATGTGATGGAGTCCGAACGCTTCACCAAGAAGCTCAAAGGCACGCTCCGCATCGCGCTTGGCCAGGACGTGTCGGGCGGCCCGATCGCGGCCGACCTGACCGGCATGCCGCACCTGCTTATCGCCGGCACGACCGGCTCCGGCAAGTCGGTGTGCGTCAACGGCATCATCGCCTGTCTGCTGCTGCAGAACACGCCCGACGAGTGCAAGCTGCTGATGGTCGACCCCAAGCGGGTCGAGCTGACCGGCTACAACGGCGTGCCGCACCTGATCATGCCCGTCATCGCCGAGATCGAGCGCGTGGTCGCCGCGCTGCAATGGGTCACGCGCGAGATGGACGAGCGCTACCGCAAGTTCCAGAAAACCGGCGTGCGCAACATCGCCGACTACAACGCGCGCGCCGTGACGGCCGGCGAGAAGAAGCTGCCGTATCTGGTCATCATCATCGACGAGTTGGCGGACCTGATGATGCTGGCGCCGGACGAGACCGAGCGCATCATCACGCGCCTGGCACAGCTCGCGCGCGCCACCGGCATCCACCTGATCCTGGCCACCCAGCGCCCCTCGGTCGACGTCGTCACCGGCCTGATCAAGGCCAACTTCCCGGCCCGCATCGCCTTTGCGGTGGCCTCGGGCGTCGACTCGCGCGTCATCCTCGACCAGCCGGGCGCCGAAGCCCTGCTCGGCCGCGGCGACATGCTCTTCCAGAGTCCGGATGCCCCGGCGCCGGTGCGCTCGCAGGGCGCCTACGTCAGCGACATCGAACTCGGGCGTTTGGTGCGCTATTGGAAGAACGCGCGCGGCTTCGACGAAGATGCGGCCCCGGGCGAGACCCCGGCGGCCATGGCCAGCGTGACAAGCGCGCCGATCCCGGCTGCGCTGCGCGATCCGGGCGCGTCAGCGACCCAGGGCTCGTCCCACAGCGCGAGCCCGGCCGGGAGCAGTGCGCCACAGCGGCCATTGTGGGATCCGAGCCAGTTCGGCGAAGCGTTGGCCAAGCCGGACGGCGAAGACGAATTGCTTGACGAAGCGATCAAGGCCGTGCGTGAGATGAAGAAGGCCTCGATCTCGCTCCTGCAGCGCCGGTTGCGCATCGGCTACACGCGCGCCGCGCGCCTGATCGACGTGCTCGAGGAGAAGGGCGTGGTCGGCCCGGCCAAGGCCGGCGCGCAACAGCGCGAGGTCATCGGCCTCGACGACGACCCGTATGCCGAAAAGGCCGGCACGGCCGAGGACGATGAGGCCGAAGCCCCGCCGTCCTCAAAATCCACGCGCACCTGGGACGCGGAGAGCGACTGAACCCGGCGCACCGCGATTGAGGCACAGACCGACCCCATGACTCTGGAACGACCCGCCCTGCGGGCCGGCCGTCGGCTGGCCGTTCTGTTCGGTGCTGCCCTGCTGGTGGCCTGCCAGGCCACACCGACGCCCTTACCGACGACGGGCCCACTGCCGACGGCCGCCGTCAGCGCCAACGGCACCCCCGTCGCGCCGACGCCGATCGCCCCGGCCCCCACGCCGACCCGGCCCGCGCCCCAGATCGTGTACCTCGGCCCGGCGCCACTGCCCCAGGCGCTCGCGGACACGGCCGCCGAACTGGGACTGAGCGCGGGCGTCCACGAGCCCGGCAGCGGCCTGAGCGGTGCCCAGGTGGTGATCGCCCCCGATGCGGAGAGCCTGACCCAGGCGGGCTCTATCGGGTCCGCCTACACGATCGTGCTCGACGGCGGGGCTGCGCCCGAGGGCGGCCTGGCGCTCGATCAAAGCCAGGCGCGCTGGGACCAGGCCGGTTTCCTGCTCGGCCTCGCGGCGGGTTGGGCCACCGAAGCCCGACAGATCGGCGTCGTCAGCGCCGGCAGTGACGCGCGCACCCTCGCCTATCGCAACGGCTTCCTGAGCGGTGTGCGCTACAGTTGCGCCACCTGCCTGATCGATCAATTCGATCTGCCCGAACTGAGCGATGCCGCCATCGCGGCCAGCCAGGGCGCGCAGTTCTCGACCTACGGCTCTGACGTGATCTTCGTGGCTCCGGCCCCGGCGGCGGGCGCGATGCTTCAGGCGCTGGCGCAGAACCGCATCGTGGTGCTGGCCGACGGAGCCGACATGAGCGCCGCCTTTGGCCCTGATCGGAACGCCTGGCCCGAGACCGCCCTGGTCGACGTCGGTGTTGATCCGGCCATTGGCCTGGCCCAGGCCCTGCGCCAATTCGCGGCCGGGACTCCGCTGACCGGAGTCCAGCCCATGTCGATCGAGACCGGGGCCGTTGCGCTTGGCCCCTGGCACGACCCGCGCGGTTTGATCACGCCCCTCGATCAACGCGACATCGATACCGCCCGTGGGCGCGTGGCGTCGGGGGCGCTGGACGTCGGTGTCGATCCTGTGACGGGACAGCCAAAGTGAAGGAGGAGGGAGGAGGGAAGAGGGCGGTGAAGCGAAAACGCTCCCTCCCTCCTCCCTCTTCCCTCTTCCCTCTTCCCTCCTCCCGCTTCACTTTTCTCACCAATCATTCCTTGTCAACACCTGGGAATGCCCGTATAGTCAGCGGAACCCGCGAGCCGGCAAGGGAGACCTGTGACGTTATGCAGATGGAATATGGCCAGGCGATCCGTTTTCCGCGACAAGATCGGGGCTGGATCGTCAAGCTCGCGATCACGAGCGTGCTCAGTCTGGTGCCCATATTGGGCCAGATCGTTGTGGCCGGCTACGGTCAGGAGATTGCTAGCCGCGTGTACCGCGACGACGCCCACCCCCTGCCCGACTGGGCCGATTGGGGCCGGCTGTTGCGACGCGGCTTCGGCTGGTTGATCGTTGTGATCGTGTATGCCCTGCCGCTCGCTTTGTTTGGCGGGCTGTTGGCTGGGGTCAACCTGGGCATCGATTGGGCGGTGAGCGCCAACGGACCGAGCGAGGCCTTGCGAACCGGCGGGCTGGTGCTCTCGTTGTGTGCCAACCTCCTGGTCGTCGGTTACGGCATCTGGGCGGCGCTGACGCTGATCGCCGCGACCGGGCGGCTGGCGGTCGAGGATCGCTTCGGCGCGGCCTTCCAACTGGGCGGGATCTGGGCCGACATCCGCCGCCAACCGGGTCTTTACCTGAGCGTCCTGATCGTGGACGTGTTGGCCTTTGTGCTTCTGCCCGCGCTCGGCGCGATCGCGTGCGGCGTGGGCGCGTTGGCCGGGCTGTCTTATGCGATCTGGATCTCCGGTTATCTGGCCGGCGAGGCCTATCAGGTCTCGCGCAGCCGGGAGCACGACGCGAACAACTAGACACGCCCCGACTGACGCAGGGCGAGAGACGACGGGCGCTGGGGATTGACGTTCCCTCGGCGCCCGTCGTCTTTCTATCTCGGGCTATACTGGCCGCACCAACTACACCTCGGAGGCCATCGATGGATTTCGGTTCCGCATTTACCTACCCGACCCGCGACCCCGAATGGATCAAGAAGGCTCTGTTGGGCGGCGTGCTCTCGATGATCCCGATCGCGAACTTTATCCCGGTCGGCCACATGTTGGCCGTGGCCGAGGAGGTCTCCCAGGGCGCCGATCAGCAGTTGCCGCCCTGGGATCAGCTGGGCGGCTACTTCAAGAAGGGGTTCGGGGTGGCCGTGATCAGCATCGTGATCATGCTGCCCGTGATCCTGCTCCTGGTGTGCGGCTACGGCCTCGGCCTCGGCCTCATCACAGCCACCGGCGGCGACGTCGACGAGGGCACGCTGAACATCGTGCTGATTGCGGTGCAGTGCGTGGTGTTTGTGCTAGCTCTGATCAGCGCCCTGTTCCTGCCCGCGGCCCTGAGCGAATACGTGGTTACGGGCCGGGTCGGCGCGGCCATCAACCCGAGCGCGGTGCTGGCCGAGTTCCGTGCCCGCGCGGGTCAGTACGTTGTGCTGGGCCTGCTGGCCGTGTTCGGCGCCTGGCTGGCGGCCCTTTTGGGCATGATCGCGTGCGGCCTGGGCGTCTTTCTGACGGTGCCGTATTTCAACTTCGTCTACGGAAACCTGTTGGGCCAGCTGGTCGCGGCCCGGCGCGGCCGGTAACTGAAGACCCAAACAAAACGGGCGTCCGCACGGACGCCCGTTTTCTTTGGAGCGAGAACGCTCAGGCCGCGATCGCGCCGCCCTGGTTCTTGCCTGTGGTCTGCCACCAGATCACGCCGCCGAGCGCGCCCAGGCCGGCCATGAGGACGAGGCTAAACACGCCCAGGCAGCAGCCAGTGCCAAACGACGACAGGTAGAACATGGTCGGGTCAATCCCCGCGTTCCCGACGTCAACGCCCAACTGCTGCATCATTTCAAGCGAACCCGTTGGTCCGAGCATCGCGGCATTGGCCACGGCGCCAATGGACTGACCCACGACCGCGCCGACACCGGCGATTGCACCGGCCAACGCGCCCCGCTGCGTGGCGAGCCCGCCCTGATTCGGGCGTTCCCACATGCCGGCGAGATAACCCGCGGCGATACCCACGATGATCGCGCAGCACGGCACGATCAACCCGGAAACGAACGACAACCCCAATGCCAGCACAAAGATGACGGCCGCGCCAATTAAGCCTGCTCTGGTCATTCTGCTCTCCTTATGTGATCCGATAGGGATTGGCGGATTATACCCGCGAGGAACGCGTCAATCGCTGTGCGATCAGGGGATCCCATCAACCCCTGCCTCTGTCGCGCGGTGGCTTCCACCTAGACCGTCAGCCGCCAGGAATTCGGGCACCAACGAAGTACGCCGAGGGTTTAGGCTTCGCCAAACCCTCGGCGTACTTCGCGTATCGTACCTGGCTCTGCGCGATAGGGCCGTGAGCGCGCTCAGCGCACCCCCGTCTGCCAGTAATTCCAGTAGCGCGAACTGCCCTGTGAAAGCACGATGATCTCGTCGCTTGGCCCGGTGAAGTAGCAGCGGGCCGCATCGAGCTCGGCGGTGTTGCACTGCCAGAGCGCCGAATATCCGGTCTCGGGCGCCGTCGCCCAGCCGATCTGAGGTTGGACCCATTCGTAACCAGGCACGCGACCGCGCCAGAATTTCTCGAAGCCGCCCTCCGGCACGGTCAGGCCGTTCGGCGCCGTCAGATCCAGATCCAGCCCGGGCAGATACGACTCGCCGGTGTCAACCGCCAGGTCGTACGGCTTGAACAACGATCCGTCATCGACCAGCACATAGGTCAGGCCGTCCTGCTGGAACCAGACCATCAGACCATGCTCGAAGCGCTGCAAGGCAGCCCAGGTGTTGAGCACCGGAGCCGCGCATTCCTCCGCGCGGTTGTCGAAGAACCACGGGTAATGCTCCGGGCAATCGGGCGAGGGGTCGGGCGTGCTCAAGCGCACCGTCAGGCCTTCGGCCAGCGCGGTTGGGCCGGGCAAGGCCGTCGTGGTCGGGATCAGCGCGGCCGTGGGCTCGACCACCGGGGGAGTTGACGTGGACGCCGACTGACAGCCGGCCAACAGCAGGGCCGAGATCGCAAAGAGTCGCCAGTGCATGCCTCACCTCCGCCGTGAGAAACCTGGCGTCCATTATAGGCAGGCGGAGAAACGGCGCTGGACCGCCGACACAGAGAGTGTGCACGAGCAAGGTGTCAGGCGCGGGATCTGGCCGCGGATTACGCGGAAGGAAACGAGCCGTTGCCAGCCGGCACCAGCCGTTCTAATCCGCGGCAAAAGACGCACTGACAGGTCGTGCAGGCACACGACGTAGACGGGGCAGCCGGCGCGGCAGGCGTGCAGGAAAGCGCTTAAGCCCCTGCATCCTTCATCGCCTACTCGATCGCCGTCGAACCGGACAGCGCGACGAGTTGCGATTTCAACTGCGCGCGCTCGCGTTGGTAGGCCTGCGGTTGCAGCGCGCCATCGGCATAGGCGTCGTCGAGATCCGCGATCGCCTGCAACAGTGTTTCGAGCGAGTCGGTCTGCGGCTGGGCGACGCCACCGGCCCGGCGACGCCACCCCCAGTATCCGCCGACCCCGATCGCCGTCAGCAGCGCGGCCCCGGCCGCGAGCAGCCCGATGTCGACCGCCGGCAGGCCGGGCAGGGTCGCGCCCGACGGAGCCGATAACGAGAATGACACGGAGTCGCCCACGGCAATCTCGCTGCCGCTATATGCGTGCACGGTCCGCTCCTGAAGAGTCTCGAGGCCGCGGTCCTGCAGCCCGTCGCCGGTGACCGACAGGGTCTCGCCGACGAGGAGGTCGAGCGCCTGAACCGGGTAGGTCATGCGCTGGTTGAAGTCGAGGCTCGAAGCGGCGGGCAACTGAAACGTAAGCGTGAGCTGCGCCACGCTCGGACCCGGTCGGATCGGCCACAGCAGGCCGACGCCGTCGGGCGTGCGCACGTAATCGCTGCCCTCGACCAGGCCCTGCACGGCGACCGCGGTGGCGCCGGTCGGCAGCGGGATATCGACGACCGGGCCGCCGGCGCCCGTGATGGTCTTGTCGCCCAGGTTGGCGAACAGCACTAACTCGCTGATCGTGAACGGCCCGCCGCCCTCACCACCGGCGACCACAACGTGCAGGCGCTCGATGCGCACCGCACTTGTGTCAGGCGTGCCTTCGTAGATCGTCAGCGCCAACCCAGTCACCTGCAGGCCCGCTTCGAAGTTGAAGATGTCGGAGCTGTACGAGAGGCCGGCGTGTTCGGTGGTCAGCATGAACTGCCGCCCGGACACCGCCGGCACATCGGCAAAATCAAACGCGCCGTCGGATCCAACGGTTGTGGTCATCATCAAGGCCTGACTGAAGTCGTCGTAACCGCGCAGGACGATCTCCAGATCTGCCGGCAGGGCCGCGCCCTGGGTGCCGTGGGCGATCCGCCCCCCCACCCGGCCGACATCGGTCGCGGCCGGGGCGCCGACGTTGGTCACGGCCGCCGACGTGGCTTCAGTACCGAACGCTAACGTGCGGACATAGGCGTTGACGGCCCGCTGGTCGTCGACCCCCAGTTCGGTTTCGAGCGGCGGTTCATGGACACCCAGCGCCGCAATTAACCCGGCCTGGGATTGAGCCGCCATGTAAGCCTGATCCATGAAGTCGGTCGGTACGGGATCGCCTTCGGGCAGCGAGGCCGCGCCCTCGGGCGAGTGGCATTCGGCGCACTGTGCGTCAAAGACGGCCTGGCCCTGCTCGACCACGGCGGTCGGCGCGCTCAGGGTGTAGAGAAAGGCGACAGCGCTCCAGCGCTCCGCATCGGTCAACGATTCACAGAAGGGCGGCATGAAATTCTCGAGGTTGACCTGGG
>JAEURK010000025.1 GCA_016789175.1 Anaerolineales bacterium | reverse complement strand
TTCTTCTTGCACCCGGGTGTTGTTCTCCCCGCGGTGGGGTGGGGGCACTCCCGGGTGGGGGGGGGGGGGGGGCGCCCCCCCCCCCCCCAAACCCCCCCCCTGGTTTTTCGCCATTCTTCTCCCAACCGGGCTGAACCGTTCCATCAATTCGCGCTAGTCGTGGCAACGAAACTGCTCCTCGCGAACAAGGTGCGAATGTCCTGACCAAGCAGCCGATCTGCGCCAAACGAATATAATCGTCTGCATGATCTTCACTCGACAAATGCTGGAAGACCGCGAAGCCGCCAGCCTGGCGCCCTATGGACTTCGGTCGCGCGACTCCCGCGGTCGCGCCTTCGGGCCGGACCCCGAGCCCGAGGACCGGACCGCCTTTCAACGCGACCGCGACCGCATCCTCCACACCACGGCTTTCCGCCGACTGGAGTACAAGACCCAGGTCTTCGTCAACTACGAGGGCGACTACTATCGCACCCGCCTGACCCACACGCTGGAGGTCGCCCAGATCGGGCGCACTGTGGCGCGTGCCATCGGCGCCAACGAGGATCTGGTCGAAGCGATCTGCCTGGCCCACGACCTCGGCCACCCGCCCTTCGGGCACTCCGGCGAGAACACGCTCAACCGCCTGATGGAGGGCCACGGCGGCTTCGATCACAACAAGCAGTCGTTTCGGATCGTGACCGAGCTCGAGCATCGCTACCCCAACTGGCCGGGCCTCAATCTGACCTGGGAGACGCGCGAAGGCATCGTCAAGCATGAGACCGAGTACGACATCGCGGATGCCAACGAATTCGAGCCCGACAAGCGCGGCCATCTCGAGGCCCAGATCGCCAACGTGGCCGACGAGCTGGCCTACACGGCCCACGATCTCGACGACGGCCTGCGCTCCGGCCTGCTGGCCTTCGGCGACCTGGCCAACCTGGCCTTGATCCGCAGGCTGCGCAACAGCCTGGGCCTTCCGCTGGACACCGTGCTGCTCCGCGCCGGCCAGATCGACGACCTCACCCGCCACCGCGTCATCCGACGCCTGATCGGGATCGAGGTCGAGGATCTGCTCCAGGCCACCCATGCCCGCCTCGAGGCGGCCGGCGTCGCCAGCGTCGAGGCGCTGCAACGCCTGCCGCACAACGTGATCGGCGCGAGCCCGACCCTGGCGGCCGAGAACAAAGAACTCAAGAAGCACCTGTTCCAAAACATGTACCGGCATTATCGGGTGGCGCGGATGGAGGCCAAGGCCGACCGCGTGCTGAGCGAGTTGTTCATCACCTACATCGCGCGGCCCGAGCAGTTGCCGCCGGGTGTGCGCGAGAGAGCCGATCAGGATCTCACGTTGCAGCGCGCCGTGTGCGACTACCTGGCCGGCATGACCGATCGCTTCGCGCTCGACGAGCACGCCCGATTGTTCGACCCGTACACCCGTCCCTGAGCTATAATCAACAGATCAACGCTGACATCACGGTGTGGCCAGACCTCAAGGCGGCGCGATTGCGCCGCCTGATTTGTGAGGCCGCCGTGGACGACACACTGGGAGCAAACCGTGACCGAACAATATCTGACCCCCGAGGGCCTGACCAAGGCTCAGGCGGAGCTCAAGGATCTGATCGAAGTCAAGCGGCCCGAGATCGCCGAGCGGCTGCGCGACGCGATCAAGATGGGCGACCTCTCCGAGAACGCCGACTACATCATGGCTAAAGAGGAGCAAGCCTTCCTCGAAGGCCGCATCCTCGAACTGCAGGAACTGCTGCGCACCGCCACGATCATCAACGAGTCGGCCGCCCACACCGGCGTGGTCGCCATGGGCAGCACCGTGACCGTGCAGGAGACCGGAGCCTCGCCCGAAACCTACACACTCGTGGGCGCAAAGGAAGCCGATCCACGCCTGGGCAAAGTCTCGAACGAATCGCCGATCGGGCGCGCCCTGCTCGGCCGGCGCGTTGGCGACACGATCAAGGTCGAGACCCCGATCGGGCCGGTCAACTTCAAAATCAAGAAGATCGACTGAGCGACCCGCTCTCAAAACGAAAAGGAACCGCCCGGCCGCACATGCGCCGGGCGGTTCCTTTTCGTTTTGGGTGAAGGCTCAGGCTTTGCGGTAGGCCTGGAGCTCGATCGTCATGCGCTCAAAGAAGCTGTTCGGAGGCAGCGCGCCGCCACCGTAGGCCATATCCACAATCCGGGCTGTGACAACCAGCGTGGCCGTCTCGAGGCTGAGCGTCTCGCCTGCCAGGGCCGAGATGGGCTCGCCCTTGGCCGCCAACCGGCTCTTGAGGGCCTCGTCGCGGAAGGCGTGTTCGCTCATCAGCACCTTCGTGACGGTCCGGATGTCGTTCTTGTCGAACAGCCAGACCTCGAAGGCCGTGACCTTCTTCGGATCTCCGACCCCGATGGTCTCCGAGATACCCATGCCGCACTCGCCCAGGAAACTCCCATCCGGGCCATCGACGCTGAACGAGTCGTCATACACATCGTCGCCGAGTGTGTAGGTAGTCATGAACCGCGTGATCGGCTGGGCGCCGACGGCGCCGCCTGACGCCGCTGTGGGGAGCAACGTCGGCATATCGACCGGTGCGACGCCGACGGCGGTCGTGACAGGCGCAACCACGGGCCGACGGGTCGATCCGACCGGCTCGACGGCCACCGAAGGTGTCTGGCGAAGCCGAGTCCAGGCATAAGCCCCCAGGGCGGCCAGGACCACCACGGCCAGCAGCGCCGCCGCGAAGGGCAAGAAGAGGCCGGACCCACCATCCCCGGTGGCGGCTGCCCCGGCGACCGGCGTGGGCTGACCCATGGCCTGGCGATACTGCTCGACCGCGGTCTGCAGGTCCGCGATCTGCTGGCCCTCGGCGGGATTGGACTGGGCGATCGCGTGCTGAATCGCCGTAGCCGTTGTCTCCCCAAAGCCGATCATGCGCTGTGCGGCCAACTGGATGTCGCGGTTCTGGGCATACGAACCGGCGACCATGCGGATGTAATCATCCTGCAGGTCGGCACGCAGATGGACGACATCGGCGTCGTACCACTTCACCGGCACGACGTACCAGCCCAGGATCGGCAGACCGATCACCAGACCCAACAGAAACGCCAACAACGGCGCCACCCACGGCCGCTGACGCATTGCACCCATCACAGGCTCAAGGCTCGACAACATGTCGCGTCTCCTTCTAGGACCCGGCGATTGTATAGCAGGGTGAGTCTGGACGCAAACGAGCGGGGGTCGAGGGGGAGGACGAGAGGAAAAGGAGGAGGAAGGAGGGTGGGTTTTTCCCTCTTCCCTCCTCCTCGGTCAGGCTTCGACGGCCGTGTGCACTTCAGCCAGCGGGAATTCGTGGCTGCACTTGAGGCACTGGGCCGTGTTCTTGTTGGCGGTCACCAGCAGGCCGCCGCAATCCGGGCAGGGTGCCGGGACCGGCCGCTTCCAGGTCGTAAACTCGCAAGCCGGATAGTTGGCGCACCCAAAAAACGTTCGGCCCTTGCGGGTCTTGCGCTCGACCAGCTCGCCGTCGGCACAATCCGGGCAGCGCACGCCAAGCTTCTCCAGCCACGGTTCGGTGTGCCGACACTCCGGGAAGTTCGAGCAGCCGATGAACTTGCCAAACCGGCCGTAGCGGATGAGCAGCGGCTTGGTGCACTTCGGGCAATCGCGGCCGATGTACTCGGGCTCGCGGCTGACGGCCGGCATCTCTTCCTCGGCCAGGCGCACCCGCTCGCTGAACGGATCCCAAAACTCGCGCAGCACCGCAACCCAGTCCCGGGCCCCGTCGGCCACATCGTCCAGTTCGTCCTCCATGCGGGCCGTAAAGCCGACGTCGACCACGTCCGGGAAGTAGTCGACCAGGAGGTCGTTGACCGTCATGCCGATGTCGGTCGGGAACAGGCGCTTGTCCTCGCGCACAACGTAGCCGCGGGCCTGGATGGTCGTGATGGTCGGCGAGTAAGTCGACGGGCGGCCGATGCCGTCCTCTTCGAGCGCCTTGATCAGCGACGCCTCGGTGTAGCGCGGCGGCGGCTGTGTGAAATGCTGCTCGGGCCAGAGCGCCACCAGGTTCAGAGCCTCATCGACGCTCAGCACCGGCACGCGCGTCTCGGCCTCATCGTCCGGCGCCGCGTCCTCGTCTCGCGCCTCCTCGTAGACGGCCAGGAAGCCCGCGAACTTGAGCGTCGCGCCCGACACGCGGAAGAGATACGTGCCGGTGGCGGTCGCCGTGATCTCAACCGAAATCGTGTCGTAGATCGCGGCCGCCATCTGGCTCGCGACGAAGCGTTGCCAGATCAGGTTGTAGAGCTTGAACTGATCCTTGCTCAGAAAGGACTGGATCGACTTTGGCTCACGGCTGACCTGGGTCGGGCGAACGGCTTCGTGCGCTTCCTGCGCGCCCTTGGTGCGGGTCTTGTACTGCGGCGCCTCAGCCGGCAGATACTCGCCGCCGTACTTGCCTGACACAAACTCACGCGCCTCTTTTTGCGCGATCTCCGAGACATTGGGGCTGTCGGTTCGCATGTAGGTGATCAAGCCGACCACCCCACCCTCGCCCAGATCGATGCCTTCGTACAACTGCTGTGCAGTCGCCATCGTGCGCTTGGCGGTGAAGCCCAGGCGGCGCGAAGCCTCCTGTTGAAGCGTCGACGTCGTGAACGGCGGGGCCGGGCTGCGCCGGCGCTCGCCGGTCTTGACCTTGCTGACGACGTAGGCCGCGCGCTCCAGGTCGGATTGGATCCGCTGCACGTCGGCCTGGCTCTTCAGGATCGAGCCATCGCCGCTGCCCACGTCCTGATCGCCGACCTTGACCAATCGGGCTCGGAACGGCTTGTGCGGCCGATGATGGGCGTCATGACCGGGCTTGAGCAGCTCGGCGTCGACCGACCAGTACTCTTGCGGCACAAAGGCCTGGATCTCGCGCTCGCGGTCGACGATCAAACGCACAGCCACCGATTGCACGCGTCCGGCCGAGAGCCGGCCACGCACCTTGGCCCATAACAACGGACTGAGCGAGTAACCAACCAGGCGGTCGAGGATCCGCCGCGCCTGTTGCGCGTTGACCAGATCCATTGCGATCTCGCGCGGGTGCGCAAAGGCTTCCTCGATCGCGGGTTTGGTGATCTCGTGAAAGGTCACGCGCTTGACGCGCCCAGGCTCGATCTCGGCCGCCTCGAGCAGATGCCAGGAGATGGCCTCGCCCTCGCGGTCGGGGTCGGTCGCGAGGAAGATCTCTTCGGCGCGCGCCGCCTCGGCCTTGAGTTCCTTGACCAGCGGGCGTTTCTCGTTAGGGACGCGATACTTGGGCGCAAAATCGTGCTCGGTGTCGACCGAGAGCGTCGACTTGAGCAGATCGCGAACGTGCCCAACCGAGGCGCGCACCGTGTAACCCTTGCCCAGGAACCGCCCGACCGTTTTCGCCTTGGTTGGCGACTCGACGATCACCAGTTTGCCATGCCGTCGCCCGGCGCGCCCGTTGGCCTTTGCCTTAGCCTTGCGCGTCCGCGGAGCAGCCGGGACCACCTCGGGGCGCGGCATTCCGGCATGCGCCTCGGTCGCGCCCATGCGATACAGCGTGCCGCCACAGACGGCGCACTTTCCGGTGGTGGCCGGTGTTCCGCTCTTGGTGAACACGGCCTGCGTGTCCACCATGTCGCGCTTGCTTTTACATTTGACGCAGTAAGCTTCCATCATCCAACATCACATCTCCGCAGTCGGCCACGCTGCCGCCGACCGCTTCCGCTCACAGAAAGGCCTTGCCGTCCGCGCGGGCTTTCAGGGCGGTGACGAAATCCTTCACCTCTTGCGAACGCTCACGGGGGCAAATTAAGAGGATATCACCCGTGTCAACTACCACCAAATCATGGACGCCCAGGGCGGCCACCAGGCGGCGATTCGGGTTGGTGCTATGCACCAGGGTGTTGCGGGTCGCGATCTCGAGCAACTCGGCCCCTACGACCACGTTTCCGGCGCCGTCGGCGGGCAGGACTTCGAAGAGCGATTCCCAGCTACCGACGTCGTTCCAACCCAGATCGGCGGCCGGGATGACGGCCACCTGCTCGGCGCCTTCCATGACACCATAGTCGATCGTGGTGTTCACCACTCCATTCCAAACAGCGGTCAGCGCGGCCGGCTCGGCTTCGATCTGAGCCAGTTGATGATGAAAGCCCGGCATCTGCCAGGCAAACTCCTGCATCAACCGTTCGGCGCGCCACACGAACATGCCCGAGTTCCAGCTGTGCTGACCATCAGCCACCATCGCCTCGGCCTCAGGCCGGGCCGGCTTCTCTTTGAAGCGGGCGGCGCGGTACACACTCAATCCCTGGGCGTCGCCAAGCGCTGCACCTCGCTGGATGTAGCCGAAGCCCGTGGCCGCATAGGTCGGCGCGATGCCGAGCGTCACCAGGTAGTCCTTCAACGCCATCTCATGCGCCGCGGCCAGCACACCGCGGAAGCGCGCCTCGTCTGCAATGAAGTGATCGGCCGTCAAACAGGCCATGACCGCCAGCGGGTCGCGACGCCGTAACGTCAATGCCGCCAGCCCGAGCGCCGGGGCCGTCCCGCGTGGCGCCGGCTCGACGATGAAGTTTTCGAGCGGCACGTCGGGCGCCTGACGATGGAGCAGATCGCGATACGCGGCGCTCGTCACGACGAACACTTTGTCCGGCATGAACAGCGGCTGCAAGCGACGAACCGCGATCTGAAACAACGTTTCATCGCCCAGCAACTGGATGCTCTGCTTGGGTTGGGCCTGACGCGACAACGGCCAAAGCCGCGTCCCACCGCCACCGGCCATAATGACTGCGTAGTAGTGTTGCATGGCGACGGATTGTACCCTAATGAAAGGCAGCCCTCCTTATCTCGCCCGATACACCCGCCCGCCCTCGAGCCGTACCAGGCCTCGCAGCTCGAGCAGCGTGAGTTGCGCGCTGAGTTGACCGGGTGCGAGGTCCAACTGGTGGGCCAATCCGTCCGGCAGAAGCGGGCCGTCGGACAGGGCCTCGAGCACCCGCGACTCGTGCGGATCCAACAGCAGCGTCGGCTGCAGCGCCGGGTTGGTGTCGACCTCGAACCGTAGCTCGGTCAGGACGTCGTCCACATCCACGACCAGCTTGGCGCCCTGCTGGATCAACCGATGCGGACCGCGGCTGCCCTTGGTGAAGATCTGTCCGGGCACCGCGAAGACCTCGCGGCCCTGATCGTTGGCGAAGCGCGTGGTGATCAAGGCCCCACTCTCTTCGGCCGCCTCGACCACGATGACACCCAGCGAGAGCCCGCTGATGATGCGATTTCGCGGCGGAAAGTTGGCGGCATCCGGGGGCACGGTCGGCGCGTAATCGCTCAACACCGCGCCCGAGGCCGTGATCGCGCCGGCCAGGTCGCGGTGCTCGGCCGGATAGATCGAGTCGATACCGCAGCCCAGCACCGCCAGCGTGCGCCCGCCGGCCTCCAGCGCGGCCCGATGGGCCACGGCATCGATGCCGCGCGCCAGCCCGCTCACCACAGTCAGGCCGCGCCCTGCCAGCTCACGCGCGAACCGGGCGGCCACATCTCGGCCGTAAAGACTCGGACGACGCGTTCCCACGATTGCCACGGCACGTTCGTCGTCGGCGCTCAGATCGCCGCGCACGAAGAGCACCGGCGGCGGCCAATCGATTTTGAGCAGCGCCGGCGGATAGTCGGGGTCGTCCCAGGTCACCAGTCGCGCGCCGCAATCGGCGACCTGTCGCAGGACGGCCGAAAGGTCCAGCTCCGTACGGGCCGCGACCAGGCGGTCGATCAGGCGCGGTTCCAACCCGGCGGCAGCCAGCCCCGCTGTCGGCGCCCGCCAGGCCCGCTCGACATCGCCGCCGAAGTAGGCCAGCAGACGTCGCAGCCGCGTTGGGCCGATCCCGGTGACCAGGTGGAAACCCAGCCAGTACACCTTCGGATCGCTCATCGTGCGCAGCCTCGATAAATTGTCGCATCGCTCGGCCGGAATGCGGCCGGGTCCAGCCAGAACACGGCGCCGGAGCCGGCCCGCCAACGGATGGCGTAGTGAAGATGGGGGCCTCCGCTGCTCCCGGCCCCCGGCGTGAGCGGCTGCCCGCCGCTCAACCCGAGCAGGCCCTCGCGCTCGAGGCGTTGGCCCACTCGGACATCGACGCGTGAGAGGTGCGCGTACCAGGTCTGATACGCACCGGCCTGAATCACCACCAGGTTGCCGTAAGCGCCGTTGTCGCCGGCCCACACCACAACGCCGGAGAACGTCGCCAACACCGGCGCACCGGGATCAACCTGCAGGTCGACCCCGGTGTAGGTCGGATGGGCGGGATCCCGGAAGTCGCAGAATACGCCGACGCGATCGCCGACGACACCCCATTTGACAAAGGGCGCGGCCAGCGCAAGCCCGGCAGGCACTTCGTCGCTGTCCGTCGCGCGCCACGGGACCCGGGTCGCGCCGGCGGCCAACGACCTGGGCGCTGGAGGGCTGACCGGCCGAAAGACGGGCGCCGACGGCGGTGCGACCCAACCGGCGAGAGCGACGTTGACGACTGCCGCGTGAGAGATCGGGAGGGCAGCGGAGCGGATCAGCCGGGTCGGCCCTGGCGTCGTCGGCCGGCTCCGTTGAGTCAACCTATCGGGAGGCGGCCATACCCAGAGGCCCAGGCCCACCCCCAACCCGATCAACAGGCTCAACCAGGCCCAACCGCGCCGGCGGGTGTTGGCGCGCGCCCGCGTCGTTCGGGCGCCGCCAGGGCTGAAAGCCAGGTGTTTGGGTGAGGTCAGGGATCCCGCGCGGTTGGCCAGGACGCTCATGCCGTCACTGTAGCCGGTCAACGCCGTCAGCGAGTCCTTGAAGTGTCCTTGCGTGCTGAAGACGAACGAGGGTGCGGGTTAGCCGCGCAGGCCGTCGAGGACGTGGACGGTCAGCCGGCGCAGTTCGGTGTCGACCGTGAGGATGACGTCCGGGATCACTGGAAGCAACAGCTCTGGGCCGGCGCCGGTCGTCACGATCACGTCGTTGGCGCCGGTGTGGATCACCTCGGTGACCCGCCCCAGATCCTCCCCGGCATCGCTGACGACGGCAAAGCCCGTCCAATCGTCGGTCCACCAGCCGCGGGGATCACGCCGACCACCCTTGACGAAGATCTCACGCCCGCGCAGCGCTTCGGCCGCGTTCCGGTCGCCGACTCCTGCCAGGGTCACCAGCCACCGCCCGCGATGGAAGCGCGCCGCCTCGACGACGACGGGGGGCGCATCGGGGCCGAGGTGCGCGACGTCGGCCGCCTCCCAGTCGCGCAGACCGGCTGCCGCGATAGAGACGACCAGTTCACCGCGGATGCCATGGGCGCGCACGACGTCGCCGACCTTGACGAGGGCCATAGGAGGTGCCGAAACCGGTGGCGGCCGGACGCGTCGAAACGCGTCAGCCGCCACCCGGGCTCAGTCTTCGATTAGCTCGAGCTGGACGCGGCGGGCGTGGCGCAGACCGGCGGCCTGAACCAACGTACGCAGGGAGCTGATCAGCTTGCCGTTCTTGCCGATCATGCGTCCCATATCGCCCGGCGCGACGCGCAGTTCAATCAACACGTCGGCGCCGGTCACGACCTCGGTCACCTGGACCTGGTCGGGATCGTCCACCAGCGAGCGCGCGATGTGCTCAACCAGTTCTTTCATAGACAGCTTTGTGCGAGATCATAGGTGCCCGATCTTGACGACAGGCCGCTGACCGCGGACCGCCTCAAGACCCGGCAATGCCGGCCAAGCGAAACCCGACTCGCAAGCCCTGGCGGACGGCGATCGCGGTCAGCGATCGACCGCCCGCGGTTCGGGCTCAGGCAGCCGCGCCACCCGCAGCGGCCTTGGCCTTCGCCTGCTGGCGCTTGCTCATCCGCGGCTTGCGCTGGGCGGACGAGTCGGCCGTGCGCGCATTGAGGTTGCGGGTCTTGGTCGCTGCCTCAGCCTCGGCCACCAGCGTCTCAACCGCCTCGCCGGCCCTGAAGCGCGCGAAGCGATCAAGCGTGCCGGCCTGCTTGAGCAGGCGCATCGCCGACTCGCTGGGTTGCGCGCCGTTCTTCAGCCAGACGTACACCTTGGCCTCATCCAACACGATCGTGGACGGGCTGGTGCGCGGGTTGTAGTGGCCCAACTCCTGGATGAAGCGGCCATCGCGCGGGTGCTCGCTCTCGGCGGCGACCAGGCGGAAGCTGATCTGGTGGCGGGAACCGACCTTGCGCAAACGAATACGAACCATGGTGCTCTGTGCTCCTTGCGTGACACTCAGCGCTTGCGGCCGGCGTCAGCGAAACTTCGGCAGCGGGAACTTCCCGCGCTTGTTGCCCATTTGCTTCATCAGCTTCTGCATGTCCTTGAACTGCTTGAGAAGCTGATTGACCTCATAGACCTGGCGCCCCGCCCCGGCCGCGACCCGTCGTTTGCGGCTGGCGTTGAGCACATCGGGGTTGCGGCGTTCGGCGCGCGTCATCGAATTGATGATCGCCTCGGTATGTTTGAGCTGTTTCTCGACGGCTTGCTCGTCGATTTGCACGCGCCCACCCAGGCCCGGGATCATGCCGAGCAGTTGACCGACCGGCCCCATCTTGCGCACCTCGCGCAATTGCGTGATGAAGTCTTCGAGCGTGAACTGCCCGGCGACCAGACGCTCGGCCGACTCGGCCGCCTTCTGCTTGTCCATCGCCTCGGCGCGTTCGATCAGGCCGAGGACGTCGCCCATGCCCAGGATGCGTCCCGCCAGACGGCCGGGATCGAACAGCTCGATCGCGTCGACCTTCTCGCCAACGCCCAGGAACTTGATCGGCACGCCGGTGACGGCCCGCATCGAGATCGCGGCGCCGCCGCGGGCGTCGCCGTCGACCTTGGTCAGGATCAGCCCGGTCAGCCCAAGCTGCTTGTGAAAGGACTCGGCGACCCGAACCGATTCCTGACCGGTCATCGCGTCGGCGACCAGCAGGATCTCGACCGGCTTGGTGCGCTCCTTGATCGCCAGCGCCTCGCTCATCATCATGGCATCGAGCTGGATGCGCCCGGCGGTGTCGACGATCACGACCGTCATGCCCTGGCGCTCAGCCTGGCTGACGGCCTGGCCGGCCAGGTCGACCGGCCGACCCAGGCTTGTGAAGACCGGCACATCGATCGCCGCACCCAGGGTCTGCAATTGCTTGACCGCGGCCGGCCGATACATATCGGCAGCGACGAGCATCACGCGCTCGCCCTGCCCGCGCAGCCGGCGGGCCAGCTTGGCCGCCATGGTCGTCTTACCGGAGCCTTGCAGGCCCGCCAGCAAAATGATGCGGGGGGCCGGGCCGTGCAGCTCCAGCTTGCCCGGCTCACCCAGGGTCGCGATCAGCTCCTCGTGGACGATCTTGACGACCTGCTGGGCCGGGTTCAGCGACTTGGAGACCTCGGCGCCGATGGCCCGCGCGCGGACGCGGTCGAGAAAGCTCTTGACGACCGAGAAATGCACGTCCGCCTCGAGCAAGGCGAGACGGACTTCCTTCAGGGCGACGTCGACGTCGGCCTCGCTCAACTTGCCACGGCGGGCGAGCTGGTCGAAAACGCCCTGCAGTTTTTGGGTCAGCGAACTGAACATCGAACCCTCGTCGTGCTCCCGGGCCCCGCGCCCAGGCACGAAAGAGAGCGACCCCGCCTTGGGGCCCCAACCTGTGGGGCCGCAGAGCGACGTCGCCGTGTGTGCTCAACTAGGAAATTATTATAGCACAGGCGGAGTGTGCACAAGCAACCGGATGTCTCAGGGTGTGCACGGGCGAGCTGTCAGCGTGGGATTCTCAGCCGCGGATTTCCCGTATTTCGCGGATGCCCCTCCGGGCCATTGAGGCTCCCCTCTGCGAAATCCGCGGAAGAAACGCACTGTCGACTGGTGCTTGCACACTTCCCCAGCAATCGGCGTTGTCAGGGATCTCGCATTCAAGGCCAGGTCTTGCATGGGTTCCCCGGATCGTGACGCCGCGCCCGGTGCCCTTGCCTCACAACGCTGTGGGATCCGCGCGTATCCGTGACTACGGTGTCCAAAGCGGGCTGGCCGGATAAGGCCTGACACCTGGCAATACCCTTGGTGAACGGCCGTGCCCATCGACCCGGCGAAAGCCGGGTGGGACAATCGACGCAGATGGGTTTGCCAACAGCGTCAAGCCATGCCTGCCCACGCCGCCTGCGCTCTCAACACCAGCCGGCGGAGCGGCACAGTGCGAGGCTGGGCGCCGGCGGCGGGATGGCCCAGACCTGGTCGCCACGCAGTTCCAGATAGGTGATGCCCGTGTTGTTGCTGACGTCGGTTTCGATCAGATGCCCGCGTGGATTGGCGGTCGAAACCAGGGCGTACTGGCCGTCGGCCAGGCCGCCGAGGTCGAGCTCCTGACCAGGCAGATCGGCCTCGTACGTGTCACCCCAGCCAATCGACAGACCCTGTCTCAGACGGCCACAGCCGATGTAGACGCGGCCGGCGGGGAAGCCCGACAGCTCCGGCGCAACGATGTCGGTGTCGATCAAGCAGTACGAAAGCTTGTCGCTGCTGGTCGTCCGCAGGACTGATGCGCCGTCGTCCGCCACGGTCCAGAGCGCGTAGGTCGCAAAGTCACCGACATGCCAGTGGTCGTGCTCGGGGTGCCAGACAAACGAGCCTACTTTGTGATCCAGGAAGGAACCGTCGGCATGGAAGACTCGCTGGGCCACCGTGGTTTGAAGCGTCGACACGTCATGTACGCCGTAGAGCTCGATCGGCCCCGCGCCGCTGTTCCAGACGGTATTGGCGAAACGCAGAAGACGCGTGTCGGCCGAGGGTCGTTCAATCGACAGGTTCCACGGCGGCAGCGTCCGCAGATCGGGCAGCAACCCCGCGACGACCGCGCGCACCGACTCCGGCTCGTCGTACGCGGTCAGGTCCGGCGCAGCCCGAACCGTGAACCCGGGGATGTCGTGCCCGCGCGCAGGCGCCGGCGCGAAACAGGATGCGCCCACCAAAAGCGCCCACACAAGAAAGCGGGTCGCCAGCCAGGATCGGTCGCGCATCGCTTCTCCCGGAGGTTGGATCCGCGCCGGATGTGGCGCAGTAAAGGAGATAGATCACCGCTGGATGAGTCGGGGCTGAGGACGAGAATCAAAAACACTGACCGGCGCGGGCCGTGGCCCACACCGGTCAGTGTCTGATGGATCAGCCTTCGCTGTCCGAGAGCGCGTTACCGTCCGCCGGTCACGGCGCGCAGTTTATCGCAGGCCGGGCAGGCGCCGCCGGGCCGGATGATCGCGTAGCCGGCCATCGGGTCGTCGTCGTAGCGCGTGAAGTCGACGTTCCAGATGATCATGATACGCACCAGTCCGTTGTTCTTCGACAGGTTGGCGGCCTGGCCGAGCCACTCGGCCTGCTGCGCCAGGGTCGTGTTGGCGGCCCAGCCGAAGCTGCCGGGCAGCGGCCCGTAGCCTTCCGGCGTCAGGTAGCCGAGCTCGGTGAAGCACAGCGGCCGGCGACCACCGAAAGCGTTGTAGTACGTGCTCACCATGCCCTGGTAGTAGCGCGTGAAGTAATCGCCGCGCGGGTCACCCGACGTCTGGGTGGGGCTGATGATGCCTTCGTTGTAGTGCGCGCCGATGCAGTCCATGTAGCTCGCGCCGCCGGCCGCAGCCAGCTCGGCCATGAAGCCGTCGTCGTTGCGGACGTGGTCGGGGCCGAAAGCGCCCTCGGCGCCCGTCGGGGCCGGCGCGCCCGAGATCACGATCGTGTTGGCGTTGGCGCCCTTGATGGCGTTGTAGGACTTGGCCAGCAGCTGCGCGTAGCGCGAACCGCTGATCTCGCCCGACGGCCACTCGCGATCGATGTTCGGCTCGTTCCAGACCTCAATCGCGTCGGCGCCCAGACGGGCCAGCCCGGCGACGTACGAGGCAAACGAGTCGTAGTTGGCGCCGCCGCGGATCGAATCCGGGCTGCCGACCACGCCGAGCAGGATCTTGAATCCATTGTTGTGGGCGTCGTTGATCGTGCCCGCCTGATCGCCCGAATTGGCGCCGGGCGTCCAGCGGACCTGGACCTTGACGTACTGCATACCGGCGTACAGCATCTGATTCTTGTAGCCGTAGCCCTGGATGTGCCCGCCGAGCGCGAAGCCCGAGAACGGGCCCGAAGGCACGGTCACCGGAGGCGGCGTGGTGCCGGTCGTCGGCGCCTGGGTCGGGCTGGGCGCCGGGGCTGTGCCGGTCGTGGTCGCACCCGGGATCTTGAGCACCTGACCGACAAAGATCAGGTTCGGGTTCGACAGGCCGTTGGCCGACATGATGGCCGAGACCGAGACGCCGAAGCGGCTGGCGATCCGGCCGAGGCTGTCGCCCGCCACCACCGTGTACGTGCCGGTGCTGGTCGTGGTCGGGGTCGTCGGCGTCGTGGTCGTGCCGGTGCCGCCGGTCGAGGGCGTGGTGGTCGAGACCGTGGTGCCAGGGATGATCAGGGTCTGGCCGACGAAGATCAGGTTCGGGTTCGTGAGCTTGTTGGCGTTCAGGATGGCCGACACCGTGGTGCCGAACTTGAACGCGATGCCGCCGAGCGTGTCGCCCGCCTGCACCGTGTACGAGCCGGTCGACGTGGTCGTCGTGGTGGTGGTCGAACCGCTGGTGCCCGTGGAGGTCGAGCCAGAGCCACAGCTGTTTGAGCCGGGGATGGTGAGCCGTTGCCCGATCGACACCAGGTTGGGATTGCTGATGCCATTCGCGCTGATGATGGCCTGCATCGACACACCGCACTTGACGGCGATGCCGGAGAGCGTGTCGCCGGCTTGCACGACGTAGGACGTGTCGGCCATCACCGGCCCGACCGTCGAAAATGCGATCGCAACAGCCACGATGCTCGAGAAGAGTCGTTTCAGCCTGAGGATCCTTTCTCCTAGGGGGTGATACACACGGCCGGGTCGGCCGGTTTCCCCGATTGCGCAAACGAGCAAGTTCCGAGCCAGATCGGCCCAAAACTGCCCTGAACTTTTCTCCGCCTTGTTGACGCGATCTCGACTATAACAGAGCGTCATGGGCCGGGCAAGCGAATACGGCTACACTATGTCTAGTTTCGAGTCGGTCCTGAGACCTTTTTGAGACGTCGCCCGTACGAATTGGGTTCCCGATCAATTTGGGCTAGAATCACCGTCTCACCCCGGCTCCTGGAGGCCCGATCACCGTGCACGAGCTCCCCGCGACCGTTCACTCAACCATTCTCAGCACCATTGGGGCGACGCCCCTGGTCCGCCTGAACCGGCTGACCCGGGGTCTGCCGGCCACCGTGCTGGCCAAGGTCGAGTTTTTCAACCCCGGCGGATCGGTCAAAGACCGGATCGCACTGAACATTATCGAGGAGGCCGAACAAGCCGGCCGGCTCAAACCGGGCGGGACGGTGGTCGAGGCGACCTCAGGCAACACCGGTGTCGGGCTCGCGATCGTTTGCGCGATCAAGGGATACAAGTCGATTTTCGTCATGCCCGACAAAATGAGCCAGGAGAAGATCCGGCTGCTGCGCGCCTACGGCGCAAAAGTGATCATCACACCGACCGCGGTCGCGCCCGACGATCCACGCAGCTATTACGAGGTAGCCAAGCGGGCCGTGGCCGAGACGCCGAACAGCATCCTTGCCAATCAGTACCACAACCCCGAAAACCCGCGCAGCCACTACCTGAGCACCGGGCCCGAGATCTGGGAACAGACCAACGGCCAGGTCACCGATGTGGTGATCGGCATGGGCACAGGCGGCACCATCACGGGCGTCGGGCGATACCTTAAGGAAAAGAACCCGCGCATTCGCATCATCGGCGTCGACCCGTATGGCTCCTTGCTCTACGAGACCCACAAGCTCGGCCATCTGCCCGACGACCCGCACCCCAAGACCTACAAGACCGAGGGCATCGGCGAAGACTTTCTGCCGTCGTCACTTGACTTGAGTGTGGTCGATGAGGTCATCCAGGTCAGCGACAAAGAGTCGTTTCTGATGACCCGCCGCCTGACCCGCGAAGAGGGCGTGTTCGCCGGCGTCTCGTCCGGCAGCGCTGTGGCCGCCGCCTTGCGCTACGCCCGCGGTCTTTCGGCCGATCGGCTCGTGGTCGTGCTCCTACCCGACTCGGGCTCGCGTTACCTCAGCAAGGCCTTCGACGACGACTGGATGCGCGAGAATGGCTTCCTCGACACCACCTGGGCCGGGGCGACCGCCGCCGACGTGCTCGCGACCAAGAAGCTGCGGGACGTCATCTTCGCCCTGCCCAACGAGGCCATCCCGCGGGTAGTGGCCAAGATGAAGCAGCACGATATCTCACAGATCCCGATCCTGGACGAGGCCGGCCACCTGCTTGGCCTGGCGAGTGAGGTCGAACTGCTCAACCACATGGTCCTCGGCGATCACAAGCACCATGCCCATGAGCCGATCTCGGACGTGATGCAGACCGACGTCGTCACGGTCGCGCCGGAGGCCTCGATCGAAAGCCTGATGGGTCTGTTCGTGCACCGCGGCGCCGTCATCGCCATTGAAGGCGGGCGTGTGGTCGGGATCCTGACCAAGATCGACCTGTTGGACTACCTGGCCTCACGGGCCTGAACGGGTTGGCGCGGCGCCCCTCAGGATAAATACCGACGGGGCGCCCGCCTGCCCTTGCTACAATCATGGCAACGCCGCGCCGGGCAGCCACCGCTGCCGTCCCTGCCACGTCGAACCGCGCCGATCATGGAGGAGAAGCCTTGAAGCTCAAGCAAACACGCCTGCGGGCCGGCCTGGCCGCGATCCTGACACTCGCCCTGTCCAGCCTGGCCTGCCAATCGGTGGCGGGCGGTACTGTCGCGCCGCGCCCGACCGAAGAGCGTCTGCCCAACCCGGAAGGGCTGGCGACCGACGCCTTCCTCTCGCCGACCGCTGAAGCGACCAAGCCCGGCGCCACCGACCCACAGCCAACCCAGGCCCCGGCCGGCCCCGGCGGAGACGGCAGCGATTTCACCCAACCGACGGCGATCGGACAGACGCTTTCGGTCGCGAGCTGGGATGTCGCCGTGCTGGCGTATTACTATGGGGACGACGCACTCAAGTCGTTGGAGACGATGAGCGATATGGTCGACGCCCTGCCCGAGGGCCGTCAATACGTCATCGCCCAGATCAAGGCCACCAGCCGATTCAACGACAATGAAAATCACGCGGTGCCCTACAACGTGACGTTGTTGGCCGACAATCGGCACGGTTACTTTTCGCGCGGCTTCCCAATGGTCAAGGAGCCGTTTTCGGGCGAGGTTCGCAACGGCGAATCCGTGACCGGCTGGCTGGTCTTTCAAGCACCGTCCGAGACGCGCAATTTCCAGATCGTCTTCAGTGACTACGACAACGACTTCAACCTGGTGGAAGGCTACCTGGCGTTGACGCCGGACGCCGCGTTGCCGCCGGCCGACGTCGCCTCTTTCCCGGCCGACAATGAAATCGGCCGCGATCCACAATCGCCGGCCAAGATCGGCGACACCGTGATCACGGGCGGTTTTGCGGTGACGATCACCGAGATCCTGCGCGGCAAAGCGGCGGACGAGATCATCAACGCCGAGAACGCCTTCGCGCCCTCAGAGCCGGAGGGCCAGGAATACGCCCTCGCCCGCGTACGCGTCCAGGCGCTGGGCGTCGAGCCAAAGCTCCAGCACTTCACAACGATCCTGTTCTCGGTTCAGCCGACCACGGGCGACCCCATCGGCCTGCCCTTCCTGGTGCTGCCGGGCGAAAGCGTCGATGCCGCGCTGGTGCCGGGAGCCGTGTTGGAAGCCTGGTTGCCGCTCGCGTTGCCGGTCGATGACGACGGCGCGCTGCTGTATTACGATCCGACCTTCGGGTTCGGTGACGAATCGCCCGCTCGCTATTTCGCGTTGCAGCCGTAAGGCCCGGCGCCCGATCCTGAAGGGGGACACGATGATACGACCCTTGCGCGGCGCCAATGCGCTCCTGACCGGCGGATCTCAAGGCCTCGGCCCGTTGATGGCCCGCCATCTGGCCGAGGCCGGCGTCAACCTGGCGCTGTCGGCCCGTTCGGTCGACAAACTCGAAGCCGTGGCGCAATCGCTACGGTCTGCGGGCAACCGGGTCGTGGTCGTGCCGGCCGACGTCACCAACGGCGCAGATCGGGTGCGACTGCTCACGCATACCGAGCGCGTGCTGGGCCCGATCGACATCCTGATCAACAATGCCGGGATGGAAAACAACGGCCGCTATCAAGACAAGAGCCCGGCCGAGATCACGCAGCTGGTCGACCTGAACGTGACCGCGCCGATGCTGTTGACGCGGGCCGTGCTCCCGGCGATGCTCGAACGTCGGCGCGGCCACATCGTCAACCTGGGCTCGCTGGCCGGCAAGCTCGGCCTGCCCTGGGGCAGCGTCTACGGTGGAACCAAGGCCGCCGTGATCGCCTGGAGCAATGCGCTCTCGATCGAACTCGAGGGCACCGGTGTGAGCGTGTCCGTCATCTCGCCCGGCTGGGTCGCCGACACAGGCATGTTCGCCGTGCACGGTCGGCGCGCGCACCCGCTGCTCGGCGAGAGCAAGCCCGAAGCCGTCGCCCGAGCCGTGGTGCGGGCCCTCGAGACCGGCGCGCCCGAGATCGTCGTCAACCCCCTGCCCTTCGGGCCGATGCAGGCGCTCAATGCCCTCGCGCCGGGCGTGGTGCGCTGGGCCATGAACGCCGTGGGGATGAATCGGTTTCTGCGCGAGACCTACGTCAAGCCCCGCTAAGTGCGATCAACCACGCAGACGCGCAGAGCGCCAGGATGATTTCCTGGCGCTCTGCGCGTCTGCGTGGTGTACTGTCCCCAAGGTCTAGACCAGGATCCGGCGGAGCCAGTCGATCGCCGGATCGGCCAGTTGTGCAGTGGCGGGGCTGGCGGCCTCGTGGTCGGCCCCGATCAGGGGCCAGACCGTGACCGACGAGCGCACGCGGCGCGCGATCTCATAGGAAGCCGTGAAATCGCAGATGTGATCGTGCGTGCCATGCACGACCAGCACCGGGCATTGCACGCGCGCGAGGGCAGTGTGCAGGTGGAAATCGTGCGTGCGATAGCTGAGCAGCTGACCGGCCGGCGCCCCGGTCACATGGCGTATGTTGGTCTGGATCCCGGGGACCGAGAGATCGATGCCGCTGCCGATGTCGAACGGCGACGCATAGGCCACCGCCGCAGCCGGGCGCGGACTGGCTGCGGCGGTGCGTAGGGCAAACAACGCGCCGAGGCTGCCGCCGAGAACGGCCATCCGTCTGTGATCGATCTCGGGTCGGGTCGCCAGATGATCGAGAGCCGCGACCGCCACCTGTTCATCATCTGCGCGCAAGCGCGGCCCGTCGAACTGCGTGCCATGCGCCGGCAGGTCGATCGTGCAGGTCGCGAAGCCGGCCTCACGGAAACGCGCCAGGGCGACGTCGAAGTCATCCTTGTCCCCGGCCAGTTGATGGACCCCGAGCACCACGGGCAACGGCCCGCTGGCGTTGGGTGGCAGATGCAGCAGACCGGTCGTGACGCCCCGGGCATGCACGATCGTCAGGCGGGTCACGCGCGCTCCGGTCAGGCTGCGCAATTGAGCGTACAGGCGTTCACGGACGGCGACGACGTTGCGCTGTTGCGCATAAGGCGTGAAGATGTAGTAACCGTCGCCGCTATAGGCCAGGCCAAGCAATGCCAGGGCGGTGTGGATGGCGGACAGGGCGGCCACGCGATCGCCCTCCGCCAGGCGCTGTTCGATCGCGCGCAAGTGCGGCGCCGCCAGGTCCTGCCAGACCCGACGCCAATCATCAAGCCGGCGCATACGGCGCGCGACCAGCGGCGCCAGCGCCTGGTCGACACCCAGGTTCGAGAGGATCAGACGCGTGTGGGGCGTGTCGAGAAAGAGCCGGCCCAGGCCGAGCCGCAGAGTCAGGTCGGCGATGTTGCGGGGCGGACCCGCGATCATGCGACCGCCCGCGCGGGTCACGTCGCCGGCACGCAGCCCCAAGGAGGCCAGATAACCGCCCCAGCTTCCCAGATCGAGCGAGCGCCCGGATCGGCCGTCGACGGCCAGGACGGGTTCGGCAACTGGTGGATACGCCATGTACACGAGTCTTCCTTAAGCCGGCGCCCGGGCCCCCCTGTTGCCCGCCGATCGTCGGAGCTCAATAGCGCGGAACCGTCGGGTCCACCTCACGCGACCAGGCATCGATACCGCCGCGCAGGTTGAAGAGCCGGGTATATCCCTGCACCGCGAGGTAGTGCGCGACACTCAGGCTGCGCGAACCGCTGTGACAGTACAGCACAATCTCACGCGCCTTGTCCAGCTCGTCCTTCCACAGCTGCACCTGGGAGAGCGGCCGCAGCTCGGCACCGTCGATGCGCGCGAACTGAAACTCGCGTTCCTCGCGGACGTCGACCAACAACGGCGGGTCCTCGCCGCGCAGACGATCAGCCAATTCGCGTGGCGTCAGATCTTTGACCAAGCCAACACATCCTTATACGCGGTCGCCCGGACCGCGTCAACGCACCGCTAGAAACCAGCTTGCAGCGGCACCGGCATGAACACGAACACGAACGCCACCAGCAGACCCACGGCCACCCAACGGCGCACGGGGTCGAGTTCCGTGATCTGATCGAGCGGCTCCGCATGGGTGCGGCCCAGCAGCAGCACCAGGCCGGCCCACAAGAACCACCCCATCCAGAAGAACCCGAGCACGACCAGCACAGCGACGATTGCGGGCACCAGCCGCCGCGCTGCCGGCCCGATCAACACGTATAGGGCGTGCCCGCCGTCGAGCGGGCCGGCCGGGATCAAGTTGAGGCTGGTGACCAACAAGCCGGCCCAGCCCGCCCAGGCCACCTGACCCAGAAAGACATCGGTGCCGCCGCCGGCGGGAAAGACCCCCAGCCCATAGAACCGCAACATCGTCAGCCAGCCCGGCAGGTCGCCCAGCGCGGCGGGTTCCGGCAGGAACCGGCCAAACACAAGCCACTTGAGCAGCACGTACAGGATCGAGTTGCCCTCGAAGCCCGTCACCTGATCGACCGGGAGGGCTCGCAAAGGCGCCGACAACATCAACCCGACGATCAACACCGGGATCGCCACCACCAGACCCGCGATCGGCCCGGCAGCGCCGATATCGAGGAGCACGCGTTTGTTGGCCGGCGGCGCCTTGAGGTTGATCACCGCGCCCATGGTGCCCAGCAGGCTGAGCGGCAGCGGGATGAAGTACGGCGGCGAAGCCGGCTCGCGATGGATCCGCGCCGCGATAAAGTGACCAAGCTCGTGGGCCCCGAGGATCGCGATCATGCTCACCATGAACGGCCAGCCCAGATCCATGTGCTGCAGGCCCGTCCACAGCAACGCGAAGACGTCACCGGCGATGGGTTCCACTACGGCAGCGGGTTGCTGGCTGAGCCACTCATTGAGACCGGCCGACATCATCATGCTGATGATGGTCAGACCGAGCAAGACCAGGCTGATCCAGGTGCGCGAGGCCGGAGGCGCCACGATGCCGGTGGCGACGATCACGACCTGCTCACCGCCCTCGACTCGAAAGAGCGGCGTGCAACCCAGCGGGCGCAGCTCGGCCGACAACCAGCGCCAGGCCGGTTCGGAGTCCTGGATCAGATGGCCGCGGAAGCGCGCCACTGTCGTGTGACCATCGGCGATCGTGGTGCTCTCGATCGCGAACACGCGCCGCACCCGATCCGTGACCTGGTCGAGATCGACGTGCTCCGGAGCCTGTGAAAGGAAGGGCAGCATCCGAATATTCTATCGCACGGCCCGGAGTTGCCGAAAGCGACGACGATGCTAAAGTTGGGGCCATGACCGATCGACTCAAAGATAAAGTAGCACTGATCACCGGCGGCGGGCGCGGCATCGGGCGCGCGATCGCCCTGGGCTACGCCCAGGAAGGCGCCCGGCTCGTCCTGATCGCGCGGACAGCGACGGAGGTTGAGGCCGTCGCAGCCGAAATTGAAACACTCACCGGGCGCCCGGCGCTGGCGGTCGCCTGCGATGTAGTGGAAGAAGACCAGGTCAAAGCGACAGTACAGCGTGCCCTGGAGCAGTTCGGGCGTCTCGATATCCTGGTCAACAACGCCGGTATCGGCCTGGCGCGCCCGATCTATGGCACATCGAAGCTCAACTGGGATCGGGCCCTGGCCGTCAACCTGACCGGGACGTTCCTGTGCACCAAGCAGGTCTGGAAGCCCCTCGTCGCGGCCGGTGGCGGCGCGATCCTTAACATCAGCTCACTGGCCGGGACGCGGGGCATGCCCATGCTCTCGGCCTATGCCGCCAGCAAATGGGGCCAAATCGGCTTCACGCTCTCGGCCGCCGAAGAGGGCAAGCCGGTCAACATCCGCGTCAACGCCCTCGCCCCGGGCAAAGGCGACACGGCCATCCGCGCGGCGCTGACCGAGGACAAGAGCCGCATGCTGCGCGCCGAGGATCATGTCGGCGCCGCGATCTTCCTGGTCAGCGATGAGGCCCGTTACGTCACAGGTCAGGTGCTCGAGATGGAGTTCTTCGACTCGGCCTACAAGAGCCCGTGGGGGTCGTAGCGCGCAGAGCGATCACGCTCCATGCCCTTTCGGTGTATCATCGCCCTTCAATGACGGTCACCCAGATTTGGATCATGGACGATGGCCCGGACATCACCCGGGCGGCAGCCGAGCTGGTTGCGTCGCTGAGCCGCGAGCCGGTCATGGCCCGCGGCCGCTTCAACTTCGCTTTGTCCGGCGGGGGCACACCGGTGCCGCTGTATCGGCTGCTTGGCAGCCCGGCCTATGCCCTCGCCCTGCCCTGGGAGCGCACGCACTTTTTCTGGTGCGATGAGCGTTGTGTGCCGCCTGACCATGCCGAGAGCAGCTACGGCCAGGCACGCGCCACCCTGCTCCAGCCGATCGACGCTGCCGCCAGCCACGTCCACCGCATCCGTGGCGAACTCGACCCAACCGCCGCAGCCGTGGACTACACCACGACTCTGAGGCTGCACGCCGACGAAGGTCTGCCCTGGCCGCAGATCGATCTCGCGATCCTGGGCCTGGGCGCGGACGGACACACCGCATCCCTCTTTCCTCAGACCACGCTGGAGCCTGAGGATCCGAACGTCCCGGCCCGCGCCGTCACCGGCGACTACGACAATCGGCCAAGCCAACGCGTCACGTTGATGCCGACTGTGTTTCGAACCGCCCGGCACCTGGTCTTCCTGGTCACCGGGGCCAACAAGGCGGACGCCCTGGCGGCCACCCTCGAGGGTCCGCACGACCCGGCGCGCTGGCCCGCCCAACGGCTGCAGCCCGAGGGCGGCACGGTGACCTGGATCGTCGACCGGGCAGCCGGAGCTCGGCTTCAAGCCATCCGCCGGGGCGCCCCAACCACTTCACCCCTGAGGGGCGCCTGACGCCGGTTCCCAGACACCCGTAACCTTAGCCCGGATTGTCCGACTACTGGGGTAGAGAGAGCCCATCCCCTTCCGATCCAACCCGTGCAGGTGGACCCAGCAGCGGTAGCATCCTTGGAACCCCGGCGCGCCTGTGCGATCCGGGTGCGGTGAGGAGACCAGATGAAACCAACCACCGTCGTGATCTTCGGAGCCTCCGGCGACCTGACCCAGCGCAAACTGGTGCCGGCCCTGTTCAATTTACTACGCAAGGGCCGGCTGCCCGAAGAGCTGCACATCGTCGGGTTCGCGCGCCGACCGTGGGACGATGCCGAGTTTCGCGGACGAATGCGCTCGGGCGTCGAAGAACACAGCGCCGGCTCGTTCGACGCGGGGTTGTGGGAGCAGATGAGCGCCCGGATCCACTACTTCCAGGGGCACCTGGAGGCGCGGGAGGACTTCAAGCGCCTGAGCACCGTCCTGGCCGAGATCGAGGGTGGGCCGGCCGATCGGCTGTACTACCTGGCCACCGCGCCCGAATACTACGCGCCGGTAGCCGCCAGCCTCGGCGCGGCCGGGCTGACCGACGAACACGCCGGTGTGCGGCGGCTCGTGGTCGAGAAGCCTTTCGGGCGAGACCTGACCACGGCGCGGGCCCTCAACGAGCAACTGCACGCCGTGCTCGAAGAGCACCAGATCTATCGGATCGATCACTATCTGGGCAAGGAGACCGCCCAGAATATCCTGTTCTTTCGATTCGCCAACACGATTTTCGAGCCGGTCTGGAATCGCAACTACGTCGCCAGCGTGCAGGTGACGGTTGCCGAGGACGTCGACGTCGGGCATCGCGCGGGCTACTACGAGACCGCGGGCGTGCTGCGCGACATCTTTCAGAACCACCTGCTGCAACTGTTGGCGTTGGTGGCCATGGAACCGCCGGCCTCGTTCAACGCCGATGCGATCCGAAACGAGAAAGTCAAACTGCTTAGCGCGATCCGGCCGCTGACATCCGACGACATCGCCAACCACGCGGTGCGCGCCCAATATCGGCGTTATCGTGACGCAGAGGGCGTGGCGCCCAACTCGCTGACGCCGACGTATGCCGCCGTGCGTCTGTCGATCGACAACTGGCGTTGGCAGGGCGTGCCCTTTTATCTGCGCTCGGGCAAGGCCCTGCACACCAAGACCACGCAGATCGTGGTGCAATTCGTGCGGCCACCCCACATGATGTTCAACCTGCCGCCCGGCCACCGCCTGGCGTCCAACACGCTCTCGCTCTGCATCCAACCCGACGAAGGCATCCACCTCAAGTTCGGAGCCAAAGTGCCCGACTCCGCCCAGGAGATCCGGCCGGTCAACATGGAGTTCCACTACCGCGAATCGTTCGGAAACGGCGCATTGCCCGACGCTTACGAGCGGCTGCTGCTCGATGCGCTGAACGGCGACGCGTCGCTGTTCACCCGCAGCGACGAGATCGAGGCCGCCTGGCGCCTGATCGATCCCTTGCTGACCGCCTGGGAGCAACCGGATGGGGCGCCCATGTTCTTCTACGAGAGCGGCACCGAAGGACCCACCAGCGCCGACGCGCTCCTGGCCCGCGACGATCGCCGCTGGCTGCCCGGCTGCGAACATTGAGGCGCCAGGTAGGAGGTCGGCGGCTTTTTTCCGCGGATTACTCGAATATCGCGGATGTGAGTAACGGGTGCCTTGCCGGCAGCGGTCCCGCTTCGATCCGCCAATTCCGCGGCTAGAATCTGGGCCTGCCAACTCGCCAGTGCACACCCTCCTTCCATTTTCGGAACATCCTTCCGGTAGTCTGTGCGACAATAGAAGCCCGCGGTGCGCCCGAGACGTCGGCGCCCGTGGGCTTTTTGTGTCAGGGAAGACCTCATGAGGATTGGACTGTACGCACCCTTTCGACAAGTCATGGCCGTGGCCCTGATCGGCGGCGCGTTGCTCGGCTGCACGGGGCCGGCGCCGGAGCCAACGGTTGCGCCGGCCACCGCCACGGCGCTGCCGCCGACGGCCACCGCCCTCCCGCCAGCGACACCGACCCCTACGACGCCGCCGACCGAAGATGCCTCGACGATCTTCCCGCCGGTGACCGCCGCCGATCGGACGCTCGGGCCGGCCGACGCTGGCGTGACCGTGCTTGTCTACTGCGATTACCAGGCCCCGCCGTGCGCGCCGCTGACCCAAACCCTGCTGACTCTGTTCGCCGCCCAACCGGACGCCCTGCAGGTGGTCTACCGCAACGTCCCGCTGCCGATCTACGACAAGGCCACGCTGGCCGCAGCCGCCGCTGAAGCTGCGGGCGCCCAGGACCGCTTCTGGGAGATGCACGCGCGGTTGTATGCCGAACAGACGCTATGGCTGGACGACACAGTCGACGCCTTCCGCGCCCGGCTCTCGGGCTACGCCACCGACCTGGGGCTGGACGTCGAGCGCTTTGATCGCGAATTGACCGACAACGTGTACGCGCCGCAGGTGCGGGCCGCGCGCGACGCCGCGAATACGATCCGGCTGCCCGACGGCAGCACCGCGGGTCTGCCCGGCGTCCCCCTGATGGTGATCAACCAGCAGATCTGGCAGGGCCCGCAGGACGAGGGCACATTGAACGCCGTGATCGCGCTTGAGCTCCTCCGCGCGCGCCAATTCGACGCGCCCGAGGAGGTCATCGACCCGCTGCGGCATTACGCAATCACCCTGGTGACCGAGCGCGGCGACGTCGAGCTGGAGTTATTCGCGGAGGAGGCGCCGCTCACCGTCAACAACTTCGTTTTCCTGGCCCAAAACGACTGGTTCGACGGTGTGACGTTCCACCGCGTGCTGCCCGGCTTCGTGGCTCAGGCCGGCGACCCGAGCGGCACCGGCTTTGGCGGACCCGGCTACGTCGTGCCCGACGAGATCAACCCGAGCCGCGCCTTCGACACCGAGGGTCTGTTGGCGATGGCCAACTCCGGACCGAATACCAACGGCAGCCAGTTCTTCATCACACTTGCGCCCGCGCCCGACCTGACCGGGCGCTACACGATCTTCGGCCGAGTCGTCAGCGGCATGGACGCCGTCCGCGCGCTCACGCCCCGCGACCCGCAGGCCGAGCCCAACGCCGCGCCAGGCGACAAGATCCTGGACGTTCTGATCAAGGAGACTGAATGAAACACCTGAGGACAACCTTCGCCCTGCTGGCCGCCGCCGCGCTCGGGCTGGCCGCCTGTGCGCCGGCCGCGATGCCCACCCAGCCCGCCGCCGCGGCCGAGCCCAAGCAATGGTCCACACCGCCCGAGATGACGATCGATGTCAACAAGAGCTATACCGCCACGATCGAAACCTCCAAGGGCAATATCGTGATTGAGCTGCTGCCCAAGGTCGCTCCGGTCACCGTCAACAATTTCGTCTTCCTGGCACGCCAGGGCTACTACGACGGCGTGATGTTCCACCGTGTCATCAAAGGCTTCATGGCCCAGGGCGGCGACCCGACCGGCACCGGCATGGGCGGCCCGGGGTACGAGTTCCAGGACGAGTTTTCGCCCGACGTGACCTTTGACGGTCCGGGTCTGCTGGCGATGGCGAACGCGGGGCCCGGCACTAACGGCAGCCAGTTCTTCATCACCTACGATGCCACGCCGCACCTGAACGGACTGCACACGATCTTCGGAAAGGTCGTGGCCGGACTGGAAGTCGCGCTGGCGCTGGCTGAGCGCGATCCCGGGGATCCGAATGCGCCGGCCGGCGACGTGATGAAGACCATCACGATCGACGAGAAGTAGCCCGGCACCACCCTAACGCAAAAGGCCCGGAGCGTTACTCCGGGCCTTTTTTCGTTGGTCGACAGATCAACTCTCACTCAGCGGTGGGAGCTTTCTTCTTCAGCCCGATCTTGGCCAGGATGGCGTCGCCGTTCTCCTGCCAGAGGTGCCAGCCCGTCGGCGCCACTGAGAGGACGATCACGATCACGACGATCAGCGTGAAGTAGCGATCGAGCACCTCGGGCGGGAAGATCGAGCCCAGCACATAGCCGGCCACGGTCACGCCGATCGCCCACAGGGCCGCACCGACGACGTTATAGATCATGAACGACCTGTAGTTCATCTCGACCGCGCCGGCCACGATCGGGGCGAAGGTGCGGATGAAGGGCATGAAGCGCGCCAGGATGATCGTCTTCCCACCGTGCTTTTCGTAGAAGTCGTGGGCCGCCTTCAGGTTGCGCGGCTTGAACAGAAACGACTCCTCGCGCGTGAACAACGGCGGCCCGGTCTTGCGCCCAAACCAATAGCCGACGTTGTCACCCAGAATGGCGGCGACGAACAACGACGGGATCAAAATCCAGAGGCTGAGGCTGCCCTCATAAGCAAACAGCCCGGCCGTGAGCAGCAGGCTGTCGCCGGGCAAAAAGAACCCGAAGAACAGACCCGACTCGGCAAAGATGATGAGAAACAGCCCGACGTACGCAAAAGCCCCAAGCGTCTCGATGATGTACCGCGGATCCAACCACTCCATGCTCGCTCTCCCTGAAAATCCAATCGTCCCCGCTTTCCATGAGCAAGAACGGTTCCAGGGGGCCCTGTTGGGCGCCCCCTGGAACAAACCTTGCACATTATACCGGGGTCGCCTGAGAGTCGGCTCAGACCCGAGTTTCTGCCGAATTAATGCCGACCCGCTTGACATCACATAATGCGCATGCTACAACCGCCAGGGGCCCTAACCCGGTTGGAGGAAACAACGCTGTGACCAAATCGCGCACCGAATTAATGGAAGATCGCCTCAAAGACATGCAGATCACGAGTCCCGACATCGAGGCGTCGGCCGTGGTCAGTGTCGATGGCTTGCCGATCGCGACCTCGCTGCCACGCAACGTCGAGGAGGATCGTGTCTCGGCGATGTCCGCGGCCATGTTGTCGCTCGGAGAGCGGATTGCCAGCGAACTGGGCCGTGGCAGCCTGAACGAGGTGTATATCAAAGGCGAGAAGGGTTACGTGATCCTTCAATCTGTCGGCCAGGAGGCCGTGCTGACGGTCCTGGCACGCGAAGGCGCCAAGCTCGGCCTGGTGTTCCTGGACATGCGCCGAGCAGCCGAAGATCTGGCCCGGTTGGTGTAGACCAGCCCAGGACTTTCGGGTCTTGTAATTATCCGGGAGCGGCCTCAAAATAGCGGGGTTTGCTCCCGGTTGTCCTTTATGAAATTGACTGTCGTCTTACCCACCTACAACGAAGCGCGCAATCTGCGTGAGATGGCCGAGGCTCTCTGGGCTTTGCCGCTCAATTTGGATGTCCTGGTCGTCGATGACGGTTCGCCCGACGGCACCGGGGCCATCGCCGAAGCGCTCATGCGCGAACAACCCGGTCGGCTCAGCCTCTTACAGCGTGGGGCCAAGCGGGGTCTGGGCACCGCCTACATTGAAGGCTTCCACATGGCCCTCGACCGGGGCGCCGACATCGTCATCCAGATGGATGCCGATTTCTCGCACGCCCCTCATTACCTGCCCGACATGGTGAGCCAGCTTACGAACTACGACCTGGTGGTTGGGTCGCGGTATACCCCGGGCGGCAGCCTCGATCCACGCTGGGAACTCGGGCGGGTGATGCTGTCGGCCTGGGCCAATCTGTATGCCCGCACTCTGCTGGGCATACAGGTCCGCGATGCGACGGCCGGCTTCAAGGCCTGGCGTGCCGAGACGCTCCATGGTCTGGGTCTCGGTCGAATTCGCTCAAACGGGTATGTCTTTCAGGTGGAGTGCGCGTATGTGGCCGAGCGCCTCGGCTATCGCATCCACGAGCACCCCATCCACTTCGAGGATCGCCGCATCGGGCAATCCAAAATGAGCATGGCTGTCAAGTTCGAGTCCGCCTGGCGGGTCTGGCAGGTCGGGCTCCAGCATCGCAACCTGACCCCGGCCCATCGACTATCGACCATCGCACCGGTCAGCTCGGCCTGATCAGCGGCCCTTCCAGCCCGAGCTCCGTGTCACAGTTCCGTCGCAGCTCACGGCCCGCCCTGCGACCAACCTGGTTCGTGGTTTAATCAACTGAATATGCACGCACTCCGTTCACGGTCGTCGGATCTTCTGGCGGCCGGCCTCTTCTTGCTGCTGCCCTTGATCCTGTACGGTCAGGTGACCTTCGGCGGCCGCACGTTGGTGCCGACCGACAGCCTGGCCGCCTATGCGCCGTATTCGGACGCGCGGGTCGCGCTCGGGGTGAGCGGTGTGCCGCAGAACGACCTGCTGCAGGACCTGGTCCTCGAGAACCTGCTGTGGAAGGAGTTCATCCGCGACTCCCTTTCCGAGGGCCAGCTACCGCTGTGGAACCCCTACCTGTTCGCCGGCGTTCCGTTCCTGGCCGCCGGCCAGCACTCAGGCCTCTATCCCTTCACCTGGATCCACTATGTCCTCCCGAACGCCAGCGCGTTCGGTTGGTTCGCCGTGACCCAGTTGTGGATCGCGGGCCTCGGCACGTACCTCTTCCTGCGATTGCACGGGCTGCAGCGCCCGGCAGCCGTCGTCGGCGGGATCGCCTATGAGTTGTGCGGCTCTCTGACCTACAGCGTGGTCTTCCCGATGATCGTTGCCGTATCGGCCTGGCTGCCGTACGTGCTCGCCAGCCTCGAGTTGATCCTGCGCCAGTATCCATTCCGGGGTCGGCCCGCGACGGTGCCCTGGATCGCCCTCGGCGCAATCGTTGTCGGGTTGCAGGTGCTGGCCGGACACGTCGAGATCCTGTACTACAGCCTGCTGGTCGCCGCCGGGTATGCCGTCTGGCGACTACCCAGTTTGCGCTACGGGCGGCTCCGATTGTCCTGGCGGCTCGTCGGGCTGCGCGCGTTCGCCCTGCTCGCCGTCCCGCTACTGGGTTTGGCGCTCGGGGCCGTTCAGTTTCTGCCGCTTTATGAATTGGCCAGTTCGAGCTTCCGGGATGGGCGCGCCTCGTACGATCAGATCGTGGGTTGGGCCCTGCCCGTCCGGCATGTCCTGGCCTTCCTCGTGCCGAACATCTACGGCAACTCCAGTCACCACACTTATTTCGACTGGTTCACGCAGTCATGGAAGCCCGCGCTCTCCGACGGGCAGACCATCTTCTGGGGCATGAAGAACAGCGTCGAGGGCGGCGTGTACGTCGGGCTGCTGCCCCTGATGCTGGCTGCAATGGCCGTCCGGCGCTGGTGGCGCGACCGCTGGCTGGAAGCGCGCAGCGACTGGGTCTTCGGGCCGTGGCCGTTCTTCATGCTCCTGGCCGTGGCCAGCCTGGCTTTCGCGTTCGGCACGCCGCTCTATCGTCTGATCTTCTGGCTGCCCGGCATCAGCCAGTTGCATTCAGCGTTCCGCTGGGCACTGCCGTTCTCGCTGGCGATCGCGGCCCTGGCCGCCTACGGGATGGACGGCCTGTTGCCGGGTCGGCGCGATGAGACCGGTCGCGTGCCGCGCTCGCATCGCGCGCAGCGCACCTGGGGCACCGCCGATCTGGTCGCTGCGCTGGCCGTGCTGGTTGGGGTCGTCAACGTGATCTGGCTCGCTTTCGTGTACGTCCGGTTCCCGTTTTTTGAGCCGATCGTCGAGCCGCTGATCCAGGATCTCGCCAAAGCCTCCGAAGCGTTTTGTACCGGCGCCGTGCCGACGCTGACCTGCGATGCCCGGATGTTTTTCTCGTATGAGGGCACCTGGATCGCCGTGGCCAGCCTGATCGCCATCGCTTCGGGCCTGGCCGTAGTCAGCCGGCACCTGCAATATAGCTGGCGCGGCCGCCCGATCTGGGCCGGTGCGATCGCCGGCATCCTGGCGCTCGACTTGCTCGTGGCAGCCTGGGGCTTCGCGCCGGCCGCCGACCCAGCCGTGCTGGCGTACGAACCCCCATCCGCCGCCTTCCTCAAGCAGGATACCGGTTTGTGGCGCCTGACCACTTACGCGCCGCCGGGTTCGGGCTCTCCGTACCACGCCAACATCCCGTGGCTGTTCCGGTTCCAGGATGTGCGCGGTTACGACTCGCTCTTCTCCAAGCAGTATGCGGACTACATGAACCTGATCCAGCCGCAGTATCAGCTGGACTTCAATCGCATCGCCCCGATCAACGATCCGGTCGCGCTCGATTCGCCGCTGCTCGATCTGCTCAACGTCAAATACGTGATCAGCAGCGTCGCGATTGATAACCCGAAGTACGTGCTCGTGTATGCGGGTGAAGTGCAGATTTACGAGAACACCACGGCCGTCGCGCGCGCATATACCCTGCCGGTGTCGGCCTCACTCGAGACCGACGATCTTGCCCGCACCGTGCGCACCTACGATCCGCGATACTACGCGTTGCTCGCGCCAGGCGCCGGGGCGAACGCCAGTTCCGACGAACCGATAGGAGTGGAAGCGCCGCCCGTGCAGAGCCGGCCCGGCCCCGCCACGGTCACCAGCTATTCCGGCAACGAGGTTTGGATCGATGCGGCGCCGACCGTGCGCAGCTGGCTGATCCTGGGGGACACCTACGCCGACGGCTGGCGCGCCTATGTGCGCGCGATCGGCGCCGGCGAGGAGGAGGAGCAGGAGCTTCCCATCACGCGCGTCAACGGCAACTTCCGCGGCGTGGTGCTCGAGCCCGGCGCCTGGACGGTTCGTTACAAGTACTCGCCCTTGAGCCTGCGGCTGGGCGGGTTGATCTCGCTGTTAGCCGGGATGGTGCTGGTGTTCATGGCCGGGATCTGGGTCTGGCGCGGCACCTACAACGAGGAGCGCCTCGACTCGGGCGCCCGGCGGGTCGCCAAGAACGCGTTGGCGCCGATGGCCCTGACGCTGTTCAACCGGCTGCTCGACTTCGTCTTTGCCACGTTCTCGAATCGCGTGCTGGGGCCGACCGAGGTCGGCAACTACGCCTATGCGGTCGTGATCTTCGGCTGGTTCGACACGATCACCAACTACGGCCTCAACCTGCTGCTTACGCGCGAGGTGGCCGGCGACAAGGGTCGCGCCAATCGCTGGCTGTTCAATACCACAGCGCTGCGCCTCTGGCTCGGGCTGGCGATCATCCCGTTCTTCGCGGGTGGACTGCTCGGCCTTAATGCTCTGGCCGGCGCAGGTTTGCCTTTTGGGATCACGCTGCAGCCGATCGACGATGCGACGCTGTTGGCCATCGCCCTGCTCGTCCTCGCTCAGGCGCCTGGCACGGTCAGCACCGGTCTGACCGCGCTTTTCTATGCCTATGAGAAAGCCGAATATCCGGCCGCGATCGCCACAGTCACGACGATGCTCAAGATCCTGTTCGGCGTCGGCGCGTTGACGCTCGGGTACGGCATCGTCGGCCTGGCTGCGGCCAGTCTGATCGTCAACGTCCTGACCTTGACCATGCTGGCCGTCCTGGCGACCCGCTTGTTCTTCCGGCCGCGTTGGGAATGGGATTTCGCTCTTCAGTTGCGCGGGTTGCGTGAGGGCCTGCCGCTGATGCTGAACAACCTGCTGGCCGGTTGGTTCAACAAGATCGACTACACGCTGCTCCGCCCGGTGCGCGGCGCTACCGAGGTCGGCTGGTATTCGGCCGGCTATCGCTATATCGACGCCTTTAACATCGTGCCGTCGCTGTTTACGCTCTCGCTCTTCCCGGTCCTGGCCCGCCAGGCTGAAGGTGAAGACCGCACCAGGGTCGCGGCCACGTATCACTTCGCGCTCAAGTTGCTCTCGGCCACGGCCCTGCCCTTGACCGTCCTGGTCACGTTTCTGGCCGAGCCCATGGTCGCGCTGCTCGGCGGGGCGCGCTTCCTGCCGAACGGCGCGATCGCGCTGACGATCCTGGCCTGGTCGATGCCGATCGGGTGGATGAACAGCCTGACCAACTACATGCTGATCTCGTTGCGTCAGGAACGCGGTCTGACGCTCTCGTTCCTGGCTTCGGTCATCTTCAACGTCCTGCTCAACATCGTCTTGCTGGCCCGCTTCGGCTTCGTCGCCGCCGCCGGGGTCACGATCGCCTCCGAGACGTTCCTGTGCATCTTCTTCGGGTACTGGATCCGGCGCAGCCTGGGGCCGGTGCCGTGGTTGAGCCTGCTCTGGCGCCCCTGGCTGGCCGGGGGGTTGATGGCGGCTCTCATCGTCGCACTGTGGCCCGTGTCGCCGCTCCTGGCCCTGCCGGCCGGCGTGATGCTCTATCTCGGGTTCCTGCTGCTCACACGGGCGTTTGACGCCAGTGAGCTCCAGAAGTTGCTCAGCGTGTTACCGTCGCGATTGCGCGCCCCCCTCCAACGCTGGCTGCGCCTGGAGTAGGTTCACCAGTCAATTCGTGACATCCATCAGTAGACTCACCCATTAGGATATGACACCATTGGGCCAGCCTTCAGACAGTCGTGTAGTTCGGTTCGGGGATGGCCGAACTGACGCCTGCTGAAACGGTCGTGCGTGCCAAACATAGGCGGCCCCACGCGCGTTAAGCGCGGCCCGACCAACAAGGGTCAGCGTTTACACCGGGGCATTGTCTTACAGCGTCAAAACGCGATTAATGGCCACTCACGACCGCGCTTCGCGGGCCCGGACAGCAGTTCGGGCTCGCTTTTTTTGTTTCAGGACGGCGGGAGTGCGAATGCATGCGTGAAGACATCGGGAGTGCGAATGCGAGTCCTATGGCCTGGGAGCACGCCTTCGCTCTCCCGATGTCAGACGTTGACGCTTGCGTCTCTTATTCGCCGACGTGGCCGTTGACACCATCGGGGGCCAGCGCCGCCGTGAGCGGCAGGATCACGTGGAAGGCGCTGCCGGGGTAATTCACTTCGTCCTGCCCGGTGCTCTCGACCCAGATCTCGCCGCCATGGGCCTCCACCAGTCCACGCGCGATGGCCAGCCCAAGGCCCGGTCCGCCGCCTTTAAACTTCGTCTTCCCGGACGAGTGCAGGGCGACCTCTCCGGTTTGATAGAACTTGTCGAAGATCAACTCTTGATGCTCGGGGTCGATGCCGATGCCCGTGTCTTCCACCACGATCTCGATCGCGCCGTCGACGAATCGATCCGCGTCACCGACCGTGCGCTGGCCGTGAATATGGATCCGGCCGCCGTCCGGCGTGAACTTGACGGCGTTGACCAGCAGATGCCAGAAGACCTTGCGGATCGCCTCAGGATCGACGACGACGGACGGGAGGTCGTCCAGCGCGGCATCGGCGCTGACGTTCAACCGCCGCTCCGAGAACGTCGGGCCGAAGTCGCCGACCAGGCGGCGCCACACTTCGCCCAAGGCCGTCGCGCGCCGCGTCAGGCCGAGCGCGCGGTTGTCGACCATGGCCATGTCAAGCATCGACTCGACCAGCTCCTGCATGCGCTCGGCGCCGGCCTGAAGCCCGCGCACCATCGTGCGGTGGTCGGGATGCGTCAGGAACTCGGTGTCCTGCGCCAGGATCTGGCTGTAGCCCAACAGGATGCCCATCGGTGTGCGCAACTCGTGCGAGACCACGGCAATGAAATCCGATTTGGCTTGATCGAGCCGCTCCAGCCGATTGCGGGTGCGCTCGAGCTCGGTGTTGGTGCTGCGCAGGTCGCGGTTGAGCGCCACCAGGTTATCGACCAGGCGAACGTTTTCGAGCGCGACTGTGGTCTGGTCGGCGATGGTGCTGAGCAGGGTCAGGTCTTCATTGAAGTACCGGTCGTGCGTGGCCTTGGGGCCGAGCGCGAACAGGCCGATCCATCGCCCCTTCGAGTACACGGGCACGAAGACGTCGATATCCAGGCGTTGCAGCCAGGCGCGCTCGGCCTCATCCATGACGCTAAAGCGCGCTTGCAGGTCGATGTCGAATTGGGTTAGCGGTCGGAACTCGGTGTCGAGGTATTGCGCCACCGGATTGAGCGACGAAAGCTCGGTCGGCTCGAGGCCCTCGCCTAATGCCCCGATCTGCCGCAAACGGAAACGCCGACCGCCGCTCGTCTCCTCGCTGGCCTCGGGCACGGGCGGCGCGGCGACTTCGTCGACCAGATACATGGCCCCGCGATCCACCCCGAGCGTGTCTCGAAACATCCCGAGCGAAATCCGCGCCAGCTGTTGCGAGTCGAGGATGTTGCTGATCGCCATGCTGTAGTCGCGCACCAAACGGGCGGGATCGTAACCGCGGCGTGAGATCAGCCAGTCCGCGAACTGTGTGGTCAACCGCAGGATGCGCAGCGACACCAAGGCCAGCACCGCGACCAGCGCCACCGAGAGCGGCATCACCAACGGCGCATTGGGCGGATAGACGAAGTTGATCCAGGTCGAGCCGATTGCGAAAGCCGCGCCGATCATGCCCAACGCCAGACCGTACGCCAGAAAGCCGCGGGCCAACTGCCGCACGTCCGGCAAGGTATAACGCAACACCGCGATGGTCGCGATGACCACGCCCACGAAGTGCAGGCCGGCGCCGAAGGCCCACTGCCCGAGGAAGAGCAACGCATCGCCCAGGATGACGCCGTACAGGGCCGGCAGCCAGTAGGAGATGCGATTGCGGTGCAGCGGCTGCGACGTACTGCGGAAGGTCTGGAGCGTGGTCCAGGTCGAGGCGAACAACGCGATGCCCCACCCCAGGATGCTCAACCAGATCAGCGTCTGCTCACGCGAGAGCACCAGGTCGCTGACCAGCAGATAGATGTCCGGCTGGGTCGCGAAATACAGGTCGACGCCCAGGACGATCAGGCCAAAGACGACATAGGAGAGGCTCACCCAGCGCCGCGGCTGCGGCTGGCGCAGGAAGCTGCGCGTCAGGAGAAAGAACAGGCCGGCGAGCCAGAACGAGGAGTGGAAGGGCCCACGCGCCAGGATCGGCCAGGGCATCCCGGTCAGCCACATCGATTGGGCCGCCAGATTGCCCATGACCGCCACGCCCGACCCAAGCAGGTAGGCCACCAGCACCAGCGAGCCGATCCCATGACGCCATCGATCCCAAAGGGCGACCGCCGACGCGACGGCATAGACCAGGGCCATAAAGGCCAGGCCGAACCGCACGACTTCGAGTGGCAAGATCAAGCCCATGTTCGCCCTACTTGTACCATGTGTTCTCGTAGATGGGAATGACTCGACAGTGCTAGAGGGGATACCCCCATTTTTCGATGGTTTTCCGATTTTGACGGCCGACGGCGCTCATTGGATCACCAGGGCCTGCGGCCGCTGATTGGTACGGTTCATCAGACCCGTGCCGTCCGTGACGAAGACCTTCCAAAGATAAGTCCCCGGCGCCAGGCGCGGTGTGGTCCAGCACTGGCCGGATTGCCAGCCACTCTCGGCCGCGACCAGACCCCCAGCCGGCGCGGCCGCCGGATCGCGCACGATCAAGGCCCGAAAACGAAGCGGGGCCTGGCCGGCCTGACGCGGGATCGACCAGCACAGCTCGGCTTTTCCGGTCCGGACACCGTAGTTGGCCGGGCTGACGAACGTCGGATTGACCAGGAGTGCCCCGGCGCTCCCCCGGATCACGGTCGGCCGGGCGCCGCCCAGCGCCAGCGCAGCCGATTGGGCCGAGGCGTCGACATTGGGCGCCCGCAAGGTCAACGTCAGCGCCGACCGCCCGGCGCCGTCGCTCGGCGCCTGGATCGGTACCTGGAACAGCGCCTGCCCATCGACCTGTCGAAACGGGGCCAGGGCGGCGCCATCGACCACAAGGGCGTCGCCGGCCCGAAGTGTGGCCCGGATCGCCACAGGAAGGACGACCGAACGACCCGGTGCCAGGACGACGCGGGCAGGTAGGCGCCAGATCGGGTCGTCGGTCCCGCCGAGCAGGGGCAGCCACTCGGGCAGCGCCGACGGCGGATCCACCAGGATCAGCTCGTTCCAGCTCAGATTGCTCGAGACAGCCCGTCCAGTGGCCAGATCCTGCTGCTCATATCCGGTCAGGTCGAGGCAAGACCGCTGCACCGCGTCGGGCTGCACCCAGAAATGGAGATGGGCCTGCGCCGTGCCGGTGGTGCCGGCGTACCCCAACACCTGACCGCGCGTCACGGCCGTGTCGCGGGGCGTGACGATGCGCGCAAGATGCATGTAACCGCTGACCCGCCCGTCGGGGTGACGGAGCATCAGCATCAGGCCCGTGTTCTCGCGGGTGCCAACGAAAAAGACCACGCCGTTCGCGGGCGCCAGCACCGGCACCGACTCCATCGAACCCGTCAACGGGACGAAATCGAGCGCACAGCTGTTTTCGTAATAACCGCACTCGTGGTCGTATTCGCTGGCTGCACCACACGGGCCGCGCGTAATCCGCCAGGCGCCGGCCGGCAACGGGAGGCGCCAATCGCTCCACAGTTCGGTTGCATCGGGCCTCGATGCCGACGTTTGCGCCGAGGCCACGGCCGGATTGCACACCAGGAGGCCGGCGACCAGCGCGCTCACAGCCCGTTGGTATAATCTTTTCAATAACGATGACAACACGACGAATAACCCGTAGAAACTTCCTGAAATCGACCGGTCTGGCCGCCGGGGGCCTGTTACTCCCACCGGCCCCGCCCGATGGCCTGGTGCGAACGCAAACCGGCCTCGGCCGCGCGGTCCGCGGATTGTACGTCTACAGCGAGCCCTCGTTCGAATCGGAACGGCTCAATTTCCTGGCCGGCGACTCGGTTTTCGAGCTCTACGGCGACGTCCAGAGCCCCGACGACCTGCTCAACAAACGCTGGCACCGCGTGCGCCGCGGCTTCGTGCACTCCGGTCCGGTCCAACCGGTCGGGTGGCATACACAGGCGCCGTCGACCGACCTGCCCGCCACCGGCGCCCTGGTCGAGGTTTCGGTGCCCGTGGCGCCGGCCCGAGCGGGCGCCGGCCCAGGCTTCCGCGAGACGGCAAGGTTTTATTATGGCACTACGCATTGGGTGCAGCAAATCGCCACCGATGACACCGGCGCGGTCTGGTACGGCATCCTGGGTGATCTGACCCGTACCTACTCCTGGGTCGACGGGCGCCAGCTGCGCCGCGTCACGGCCGAGGAGATCGCGCCGATCTCGCCAGAGGTCAGCGACAAGCGGATCGAGATCACGCTGGGCGACCAGATGTTGCGCGCCTACGAAGGCAACACGGTGGTGCTCGAGCAGATCGCCTCGTGTGGCACCGCGCTGCGGCGCGAGGGCAACCGCACGATCTACAGTACGCCGACCGGCGATCACCAGGTTATCAGCAAACGCCCATCGCGGCACATGGCCGGCGGCGATCTGGCCTCAGCCGACGGCTATGACCTGCCTGGCGTGCCCTGGGTCACGTACATCCACTGGTGGGGCGTGGCCATCCACGGCACGTTCTGGCACGACGACTTCGGGATCCCGCGCAGCCATGGTTGTATCAACCTGCCAAACGAGGTCGCCAAGTGGGTTTATCGTTGGACCACGCCCGCGGTGCCGCTTGCAGACCGCTGGTTGGACGCCAAAGGTACAGTGGTCATCGTCCGCGACTGATCGACACCGCGGGGGGAGAGCGGTATGAGCCAACACGCTTTGTTTGAGGGTCTGGTCTCCGACCCGAGCGGACGACCGGTGTCCGTGGCGTTGGTCGGGGGCGAGGCGCAGTACGTCGTCGAGGATGACGGCTTTCGCTTTCATCATGATGCCGAGCCCATCGATCGCCAGATCCTGGCGCAGATGGGCCAGTTGGCCTCCGAGAACCGGGACGCCCTGACCCGCGGCGTGTTGCAGATGATCGGCCAGGATGATCTCTTTACGAAGGCCGCCGTCGACGCGCAGCTCAACAACATGCAGTCCGGTTTCGATCAACTCATCCGTCAGGGCCTGCCCGAGAACGCCCGCACATACCTCGGCATGCTGGGCTTCCGCATCACGCTCAACTTCCATGGCGAGATCGAGCGTATCGACCAGCCCAATGCACCCGACGGCGGCGAGGACCCCGAATGAGGCCGCGCGCAGCGTTGGGGACTGCGGCCGTGCTGGCCGCCCTGGTCTTGACGGCCTGCAACCGCGGGCCGGGCATCGACACACAGGCCACGGTCAACGCCGTGGCCACGGGCGTGCAAGGGACCCTGGAGGCCTCGGGCACGCGCCCGCCGCAGCCGAGTTCAACCCCGCAGGCCACGCTGGGCGCTGAAGCCGCGACGGCCACGCTCGCCGCGGGAGACACCCAACCCCCGCCGCCAGCCACCGCGACAGCCGCCCTGCCGACTTTGCCCGCGATGACCTTCACACCGGCTGCGGCAACGCCCAACGGTCTCTATCGGGTGGGCACACCGCTCCTTCCGGCCGCCCGGCCGGGCGCCGCGCCTGTGATCGACGGCGACCTCGGGGAATGGGGCCTCGCCCTGCGGCTTGATCAAAACGCGTTCGGCGGCGCGCAATGGACGGGCGTCGGCGACGCGTCGGCGGATTACGCCCTGGCCTGGGACGATGACCGGCTCTACCTGGCCGTGCGCGTGGCCGACGACGTCTTCGTGCAAACCGAGCGCGGCGACACGCTCTTCCGCGGCGACAGCCTCGAGCTGCTCTTCGACGCGGACCTGGGCGCCGACTTCGACTCGACCAGCCTGAGTAACGATGACATTCAGGTCGGGCTCTCGCCCGGCGATTTTGCGAGCGTGGGCGCCGACACATACCTGTGGTTCCCGACGGCGCTCAAGGGCGCATCGACCGGCGTGACGCTGGCCGCCCGCAAGACCGCCGGTGGATACGATCTCGAAGCCGCGATCCCCTGGTCGCTTTTCAACGTCCGGCCCGTGGCCGGAGCACGCTACGGTTTCTTGCTGTCGCTGAACGACAACGACGCCCCCGGGACCGCGGCCCAGCAGAGCATGATCTCGAGCACGGTCGGCCGCCGTCTGACCGATCCAACCACGTGGGCCACGCTCGAGCTGCGCGCGCCATGACGCGCCCGGCCCACGGCACCCGCTCCGCCTCCGGGCCCACCCGCCACGTCGCGCCGGGCGACTTGATCGAACGCGCGCTCACCCGCCGCGCCCCACTCGCGGACGCCGGCACCACTGCCTATCGATTGTTGCATCGCGACGCCGACGGCACACCGGGCCTGACGCTCGATCGGTTCGGCGCCTGTCTGGTGGCCAATCTGTATGACGGGCTCGCGCCCGAGCCTGCCCTGCTCGAGGCCGCCCGCGCCAAGATCGGTGCCGAGGCCGTGTACGTCAAACGCCGACCGGCGCAGGCCAGCCGCCTGACCGCCGAAGCTCGCGCCGCGCTCGCGCCGGCCACGCCGGCCGTCGGACAGGCGGTGGACGAGACGGTCGTCGCCGAAAATGGGATCGCGTACGAGATCCGACCGGGCACGGGTCTCAGCGTCGGCCTGTTCCTCGATATGCGCGACGTCCGGGCCGCGGTTCGCGCCCTGGCGCCCGGCCGGCGCGTGCTCAACTGCTTCGCCTACACCTGCGCCTTCGGTGTGGCAGCGGCGCTCGGCGGCGCCACTGAGGTGGTCAACGTCGACGTTTCGCAATCGGTCCTGGCCTGGGGCCGGCGCAACTATGCCCTCAACGGCCTGGCGACCCGCGCCGAGGACTTCATCTTCGGCGACGTCTTCGATTGGCTGAGCCGCTTTGGCCGCAAGCACCGGGCGTTTGATCTGGTCATCGTCGATCCTCCGCCCTTCGCGACTACCAAGACCTCGCGCTTCTCGATCACACGCGATCTCGGCCGACTGACGGCGCTGGCCGCGACCTGTTTGGGTCCTGGTGGCCAATTGCTGATGTGCGCCAACGCGGCCGAGCTGCCGCAGGCCGCCTTCGAACGTGCCGTGCTCTCCGACCTGACCGGGGCGCGCCCGCGGATCGAACGCCGCTGGCACGAGCCCAACCTCGACTTCCCGCGCCCCCGCGAGCTGCCGCCCTACCTGAAGGTGGCGCTCATCACACCATGACGAAAAAGCCTGCGAGCCCGACCCCGTCGCAGCCGAGGCGCCGTCGCTGGTTGATCTGGATCGGCGGCCTGTTGGCCGTTTGCCTGCTCTCGACGGTCGGCATCGGGTTCGGGGGCTGGCTCGCCCTGCGCCAGCGCTTCGCCGATCTGCCCGACACCCACGACCTCGACACGCGGCTGGCCACCGAAGCCCAGGCGTATCTCGCGGATCGGCCGAACGGCGCCCTGGTGATCGGCGTGGTGCAGGACGGGCGCACCGCGGTCTTCGGCTTTGGCGCTATGGACGACGGGTCTGCGCCGGACGCCGACACCGTTTACGAGATCGGTTCGATCAGCAAGGTGCTGACCGGCCTGACCCTGGCCGCTCTGGTCAGCGATGGCACGGTCGCGATCACCGACACGCTCGGCTCACTCGTCGAGAGCACCACCTCGGATTACAGCGGCGGGAACCGGGCCTCCCCGGCGATAGCCTTGATCACGTTGCAGCACCTCGTCACGCACACCTCCGGTCTGCCGCGCCTTCCGCAGAGCCTGAGCGATGACGAACTGGCCGGAGAGGACCCGTACGCGGCCTACGACAGCGCCAGGCTCTGGCAGGATCTGCGGACGGCCCAACTCGAGAACGCGCCGGGCCTCGCGCACCTGTACTCGAACTACGGCGCGGGCGTGCTCGGGCAAACGTTGGCTCAGACGACCGGCCAGGACTACGCCGCCCTGGTCGCTGAACGAATCCTGAAGCCGCTGACCCTGTCCGACACAGTCGTCGAACTCACCGATGCACAACGCGATCGCCTGGCGCCCGGGCATGTCCTGGGTTCGAATGCCAGCGCGCCCAATTGGACCTTGAATGCACTGGCGCCGGCCGGCGGCTTCAAGTCCACAGCCCGCGACCTCACAGACCTGATTGCGGCCAACCTCACGGCCGCCACGGGCTCCCGCCCCATCGATCGGGCCCTATTGGAATCCCACGCCGTCTTGTATAGCAGTTGGGACGTGACCATGGCCTACGGCTGGTTCGTGCAAGACCAACTGTGGGGCCAACGCGTCCTCTGGCACAACGGCGGCACCGGCGGCTACACCAGTTACATCGCGATCGACTTCGAGCACCAGGCCGGGATCGTCCTGCTCTCGAATTACGGCGATGCAATGGCGGGCGACAATGACCTCGACGCACTGGGATTGGTCAGCCTGCCGTTGATCGCGCGTGTCTCATTGCCCTGAGGGGCCATGCTCCGCAACAACGACCTCGATCTCCGCTTCGACCTCGACGGCGAATGGGACTTCACTCTCGGCGATGGCCCGCGCCAAAGCATCCGGGTCCCCGGTGCCTGGGAGGCCTCGACCGGTGACTTCCGTACCGACGGACCGGGCGTGTACACGCGCGAGGTGGATCTCGGCCCCGAATGGCAGGATCGTCGGATCTGGCTCGAGGTCGACGCCGCCAGCTTCGCGGCCGAGGTCTTCGTCAACGACGCGCCGGCCGGCACGCATCGCGGCGCCTGGTCGGCGTTTCAGATCGAACTCACGGATCTGTGGCGCCCCGGCCGCAATTCGGTGCGGATCGAGATCTGGAAGCCCGGCCGGCGCCACCCCGTGCGCGAGACCCTGGCCGGATTCCTGCCGGACGTTTGCACGACCTTCGGCGGCCTGTGGCAATCGGTGCGCCTGCGCGGCGCAGAGCCCGAGACGCCCGGCTTCACCGATCTGCTTTGGACAGTCGCGGCAGACGGATCGGTGAGCGTAGCAGGGGCAATCGACCTGAGCCGGCCCGAGCCGACGACTGTCGCGTTGACGCTGGGTCGGCGGCGGATCACCAGCGACCTCGCGCCCAACCAGACACGCTTCACACTGGCACTCCCCAAGGCCCTCCGCCAGCGATACCGGCCCGAGGCCCCGCACCGGGCCGACGTTCGTCTCGAAGCCTGGGCATCCGACGGCCGAGCGCTGGCCCGCACAAGCCGCCGCCTCGGCCGCCGCTGGTTTGCGACCCAGGCCGACACGCTCTTGCTCGACGGGAGCCCGGTCCACTTGCGCGGGGTACTGGATTGGGGCTGGAACCCGCGCACGGTCAGCCCGCGGCTCGACGACGTCCCCGGGCAATTCACACGCGCGCGGGCACTCGGCTTCAACCTGTTCAAGTGCTGTCTGTACGTGCCGGACGAAGCGTTTCTGGATGCGGCGGATGCGGCCGGGATGTGGATCTGGCTCGAGATGCCGCTCTGGCTCCCCTCCATGACACCAGCCTTGCAGGCATTGGCTCGCGACGAGTATCGGGCCGTTTTCGAACGGCTGCACCACCATCCATGCCTCGCGGTCGTCACGCTCGGGTGCGAACTCAATCGCGCCACCAGTGCCCCATTTCTGCGCGAACTCGAGGTTCTGGCCAGACGTTACTTCCCGGGCGCCCTGATCGGCGACAACTCCGGCTCGGCCGAGGCGTACGGCGGCGTGCGCACCGACCTGGGCGATTTCGTCGATTACCACTTCTACGCCGACCCGCACTTCTTTGGGCCGCTGGTCCAGCACTTCGATCGAGGTTATCGAACGCCGAAGCCCTGGCTGTATGGCGAGTTCTGCGACGCCGACACGCTGCGCGACTTTCGACCGGTGCAGGACGCCTGGTGGCTGACCACGCCCACACCGCTCGACCGCGACGATTTCCTGGCACAGCGTGACCACGGTGCGCGCTTCGAGGCGGCCGGGATCGCCGACGGCGGCGCGGCCCTGACGGCTATCGCGCGACGTCAAGCGACGGCGGTGCGTAAGCACATCGTCGAGCGTGTGCGTCGTCGCGATGCCACGGGCGGTTACGTCATCACAGGCTGGCGCGATACCCCGATCACGACCTCGGGCCTGGTCGACGACACGCTGCAGCACAAGTTCGCGCCTGACGAATGGCGCGCGTTCAACGCCGACCGGGTGCTCTACCTCGATCGAGATCGGCGGCGGCTATGGGCCGGGGGCGATCGCCCGAGCCCGCGCGAGCCGTATGTGTTCTGGTCGCGCGAGGCGACGGAGTTGCACCTGTGTCTGGCGAACGGCTGCGGACCGACCCAGGTCGGACGAATCATCTGGGAGCTGCTGGACTCAACTGGCTACCCGGTCAGCGGCGGCGACCAGCCGGCTGCGGCGATCCCGGCCGGCAGCACCCGCGAGATCGCCGTGGTCGACCTGGCGCTGCCGTCCGTGGCTGTGCCCACTGCCTTTCGCCTCAACGCAACCTGGTCGGCCGACAACGCCGAAGTGCTCATCAATACCTGGCGGCTGCTGGTCGTGCCCAAACCAGCCCTGCCCCCGGTCGTCGCCGTGGCCGGCCTGGAGATGCAGCGGCCGAGCTTGCAGGCCCTGTGGCCCGCAACCGTCTGGGCACCCCTGTCCGAGGCCCCGGCGTCGGCCCCGTTGTTGGCCGATCGGTTGACTGACGCGGTGCTCGCGGCCGTGCGGCACGGGCGCTCGGGTCTGGTCTGGCTGACGGAGCCTGATAATCGATTGACGCGCCAGGTGCCGTTCTGGCGCGAGGCCATTCACGCAGTCGACTTCGCGCACTTCGGCCTGCCGGTACACGACCATCTGGACCTGACAGCCCACGGAGTCGCCGCTGATCAGGCGCTGCTGCCCGACGCGGCCCGTGCGCTGGAAGCCCTGATCGGCGGACCGGCCACCCGCGCCACGCCGTGGCGGCGTTTCGATGCTCGCAGCCTTGTGTGGCACGACTATTGGCAGGACCTCGTGATCGAGTCGGGTCGGTGTGCCATCACGACCCTGCGCCTTGCCGGCGGTCTCGGCGAGCAACCCGCCCAACTCACGGCCAACCCGCTCGGCGTCTGGCTGTTGGCGCGCGGGCTGGCGACCCCCGATCAAACACCCTGATCGCCCTGCCCGGCGTCCGGTGAACCCCGAGCATCGCGATCAGAATCTGCGCCCCACTACTCACGTCTGCCATCCCTGCGCAAGGACCCAGGGATAACGCATCGAAAGTGATACAGCGCGAGTCTTGCCACGACTTTCGCGATTTGACGTGATTGCTCAACCTGCCAGACGTTGAGCGAAAGACGAGGGGGTGCGCGGGTGGGGGCGCCGCGGCGACCCCCGCACCCCCGCGGTTCGCGCCATTGCGT
>JAEURK010000436.1 GCA_016789175.1 Anaerolineales bacterium | reverse complement strand
GAATTCTACCTGTGAAGCTCCGGAATTGGTGTCTTCAAGACGAACGTGTGCACGAGCACGTTGCAGGCGCGGAATCTGGCCGCGGCACAGACGGGGGTCCACCCGGGCGCACGTAAGAATCCGGGCGCGATCGACGGGAGGCATGGGTATTTTCCAGGGCGTCCGGACGGTCCGCGCAACCTGCGCCGCCCGGCTGCGTAATTGTTCTTGTACGCGTGATCCCGCTCGGAACAGATCGGTTTGCGGGGGAAAACCAACGGGATCGACGTCCGCGTGGCGGAGGGCCGCCGCGGTTCTGGACGCGATCAAGGAGATACCATGACTGGCTTTGCACATGCGATTCACGACCACGAAACGCGCCGGGTCTGGCGCCGCGAGCTGCGGCACCTGTTCAAGCGCCGCGGTGGGCTGGGTCTGGGGCGCGGGCTGGGCTGGCTGCTTTTGCTGCCGTTCCGGCTGGTGTTCTGGATCGTGGGCACGATCATCGGCCTGGTCGGGCGTCTGATCGGCCTGATCCTCGGCTTCGTCTTCCTGGTGGTCGGCGTGCTTGTCAGCCTGACGATCGTCGGCGCCATCATCGGTGTGCCGCTGGCCTTGTTCGGCCTGGTGCTCATGTTCAAGAGCATCTTCTAGTTTCGGGAGTACGCGACCCCGGCGCGAGCCGGGGCCACGCTCTGATGAGGCGCCGGGAACCTGCCGATCTCGGCGCCTCACCCCTTAAAGAAGACGAAGGGCCAAGCCGGTCAAGGAGAAGCCCTGACCGGCTTGGCCCTTCGGTTTGTCAATGAGCCAGCTATCGGCCCTGGGTTTTCTTCCAGGCCTCGTACTCCGGGCGGGCGTCTTCGCGCAGCGGGTAGTACTTGCGCAGGTCGCCGCCCTGCGACAGCATGTAGCGTGAGAAATCCTCCCATTCGGCGTGAGAGCTGGCTTCCTCGACCACCTTCTCGGCCAGCTTGGCCGGCACGACCACGACGCCATCGTCGTCGGCCACGATGATGTCGCCCGGCATCACCAGCACGTTGTTGCACGCGATCGGCACGTTGACCGCGAACGGGAAGAGCACGGTCTGGGTGTGGAAGTTCGGGGTCGTGCCGCGGATCCATAGGCCGAGGTCAAGATCCTTGGCTTTCGGGTAGTCGCGGATGCAGCCGTCGATCACCACGCCGGCGCCGCCGCGGCCCTTGAAGTAGGTCAGCATCATTTCGCCGAAGATGCCGGCGCTCATTTCGCCGCGCGCATCAACCACCACCACGTCGCCGGATTGAGCGTGATACAGCACATGCCGGTGCAGCTGCTTCTCGACGTCGCCGTACTCGTTGTCGCCGTACAAGTCCTCTCGCTTGGGCATCATCTGCAGCGTCAGGGCCGGGCCGGCGATGGCTTTGCCGGGCGTGCGCGGCAGCGGACCGCGGATGTGCGGGTCGCGGATGCCGAAGTGGGTCAATGTGCCGCTGGCCGTCGCGCTGCCGATGCGGGCCAGGGCCTCGCACAGGTGTTTGGGCGGTCGGACGATGTCGGAAGTGTGCGTCATGGGGGATCCCTTCTTGGGGAACGCGGAATTGGCGAGATTATACCCACGCGCCGCCGAGTTAAACCAAACAGCGCCAGCCCGATTTCAGGCTGGCGCTGTGGGTTTCAGGAACTCCGCCCACTCGGGCGGGGGATTGTGCAGGCGGGTGTGGCCGGTGTGGCGCGGCATGTGCGGCGTGAAGCCCGGGCGGAACGTCATGCCGGATTCGCGCAAGGTCTGGCCGCCCTTGCGGCGCTGGCAGGCCTCGCACGCGCACACCAGGTTCTCCCAGGTGTCGGGCGCGCGGCCTTCGGCGCGGCAGAGGTGCCGCGGATGGACATGGTCCACCGTGGCGCCGGGGCGACCGCAGTACGCGCACGCGCGCCGATCGCGTTCGAGGACGGCGCGCTTGGTGGGGCGGGGCGAGCGCGGTGGTTGCGGCACCGGGCGGGTCAGGTAGATCACGCTCGGGCGGGTCACGGCACCGCGGGCCCAGCGCACGGGCGGCGCCGGCGACTCGAGCACGGTGACGGCCTTGCCGCGGCGCATCAGGTCGAGGGCGCGGCGCACGCTCACCACGCGGTGCACGCCGCCCTGCAGGGTGAGCACGAGCACGGTCATGGCTGTTGACTCCGAAAGATGATCAGACATGCGGGCGGCTCCGATCGGAGCCGCCCGCACCGTCCAGGCGTTTAGTAGTTCGACAGGATCTCGTCGATGACGCTGTCGCCGACCTCCATAGCGGCGATGAAGCGGAACAAGCTCTCGCTGAAGCCGGCCAGCTCGATCACGGGCTGGCTCGGCGCGAACTGGGTCGAGTTGTCGTTGCTGGCGAGGTTGACCGAGTAGACGCGCGTCGCCGGGTTGAACTGCAGGTACGAGTCGAGCTCGGCCGAGAGCGACCGCGACACCACCGCACCCGGCGCGAACCGGGCGTTGGAGTCGTAGCACTGCATGTCCGAGAACAGGATCACGCGATCGACCTTGAGCCGCTCGCGGCTGAGGAATTCGATCACGCGCCAGGCGTTGGTCGCGTGGCCCGTGGTCTTCCCGGTCTTGTCGATCTCGGCCTTGTTGTAAAACAGGCCGTGGTGCGGGTTGACGTTGGCCAGCGCGAACGTCTCGCCAAAGGTTCCGGCCAGGGCCCGCGCGCTGACGAAGACCGCGAGCGCGCCCATCAGGTTGGCGATCTCGGCCGCGGTCATCCCGCGGGTCGGCCGCACCGTCGACATCGAGCTGCTGTTGTCGCAGGCCACCAGAGTCGTGCCGGGCAGTTTCTCAACGTCGGCCAACGAGACCTCGAGCGCGGTCTGCAGCGGCGCGGTCAGCGCCTCACCGTGCGACGTGAGCAGGGCGGTGTAGGCC
>JAEURK010000389.1 GCA_016789175.1 Anaerolineales bacterium | reverse complement strand
GAGATCCACCCCGGCACCCCGAACATCTACTACGAGCAGAAGATCGCCAAGGGCGCCGACACCAAGTCGATCATGGAGTCGGCCGCGTTCGTGGCCGAGGATAGTTTCTATCTGCAGCGCCAGCCGCACCTGACGATCGAGGGCGATAACGGCTTCGCCTACTTCGATGAACAGGGCCGTCTGACGATCCACTCCAAGAGCATCGGTCTGTACCTGCACACGTATATGATCGCGCCCGGCCTTGGCATCGAACCCGAGAAGCTGCGCCTGGTGCTCAACCCGGCCGGCGGCACGTTCGGCTACAAGTTCAGCCCGACGCTCGAGGCGCTGGTCGGCGTGGCCTGCATGGCCACCAACCGCCCGGTCTTCCTGGACTACACCTACCGCCAGTTCATGTACTACACGGGCAAGCGCTCGCCGTGGTTCATCGACCTGAAGATGGCGGCCGACAAGGACGGCAAGCTGCTGGCGATGGAGAGCGACTGGCTCGTCGACCACGGCCCGTACTCCGAGTTCGGCGACCTGCTGACCCTGCGCGGCGCGCAGTTCATCGGCGCCGGCTATCACATCCCGGCCATCCGCGGCCGCGGCCGCACCGTGGCGACCAACCACGTCTGGGGCGCCGCCTTCCGCGCCTACGGCTCGCCGCAGTCCTTCCTGGCCTCCGAGAGCCTGATGGACGAGCTGGCCGAAAAGGTCGGGATGGATCCGCTCGAGTTCCGCGCGGTCAACGTCTATCGTCCTGGCTCAACCACGCCGACCGGCCAGGAGCCCGAGGTCTATCCGTTCCCGGACATGGTCGAGAAAATGCGCCCGCTGTACAAGGCCGCGCTCGAGAAGGCCAAGGCCGAGTCGACGCCCGAAGTCAAGAAGGGCGTGGGCATCTCGCTGGGCGTGTATGGTGCCGGTCTTGACGGCGTCGACGGCGCCGAGGCCTGGGCCGACCTGAACGAAGACGGCACCGTGACCATCGCCACGACGTGGCAGGATCACGGCCAGGGCGCCGAGATGGGCGCCGTCGGTACCGCGCACGAGTCGCTGCGCCCGCTGGGCATCGCACCCGACAAGATCCGCTGGATCCTGAACGACACCGGCAAGGCCCCGAACGGCGGTCCGTCGGGCGGCAGCCGCAGCCAGGTCGTGATCGGCAACGCCATCAAGGCGGCCTGCGAAGCGCTGGTGGCCGGTCTGAAGAAGGCTGACGGCGGCTATCGCTCGTACGCCGAGCAGGTCGCGGCCAAGGAGCCCACGCACTTCGTCGGCAAGTGGGCGGCCTCGAACAACACCAACTGCGATGAGAACGCCCAGGGCAAGCCGTTCGCGGTCTACATGTACGGCATGTTCATGTCCGAGGTCAGTGTCAACACCAAGACCGGCAAGGCAACGGTCGAGGGCATGACGGTCATGGCCGACGTCGGCAAGATCAACAACAAGCTCGTGGTCGACGGCCAGATCTACGGCGGCGTCGCCCAGGGCATCGGCCTGGCGCTCACCGAGGACTTCGAGGACATCGAGAAGCACCAGACCATGCTGGGCGGCGGACTGCCCATGGCGAAGGACATCCCGGACAAGTTCGACATCTACTACTTCGAGAACGCCCGCGTCGACGGCCCGCACGGCGCCGGCGCGGTCGGCGAGCTGCCGCTGACGTCGCCGCATGCGTCGATCGTCAACGCCATCTACAACGCCACCGGCGTGCGCATCACCCATCTGCCGGCCCGGCCGGAGAAGGTGCTCGCGGGGCTCAAGAAGCTGGCTGGAAACGGACAGGCCGTCCCGGCGTAACCTGTCTAACCCCTCGGTGCCCCTGACCGAGGCCGGATGAACGCGATGAACGGCACTTCCCTGAAGTGCCGTTCATCGCTTACGGTGATAGCTATGTCCGCCCTGGAAGATCTGATTTCGGCGAGCGCCGCCGTCGGCGATCCGCCTGTGCAAGGCGTGCAGGTCGGCCTGTACTGGACGGCCGTTAGGGTCGGCGGCGCTGAAGGCGCAATCGGGCTGGCCAGCACGATCCAGGACGCTTCGTGCTGCCAGGCGGTCGAACTGGCCGGGGCAGGGACGTTGCAACAACAATCTGCGCAGGGGCTGGCGGCCCGGCTGCTTGCGCCGCGCCCGCTCGAGGCCGGGCTGGGCCTGGCGACCGTGAACGCTCTGCTTGCGCCGCGGGCCGGGTCCGGCGTTCAGGTCAACGCGCTTAACGTGTTGATCGAGCGCGGGCGTGGCAAACACGTCGCCCTGATCGGGCACTTCAACTTCACCGACAAGCTGCGCGTGTCCGCCGGGCGGCTGTCGGTGCTCGAACTCGAGCCGGGCCCGGGCGACCTGCCCGCGGCCGCCGCGCCCGACGTGCTGCCGGGCGCCGACGTCATCGGCCTGACCTCGTCGACGCTGGTCAACCACACCTTCGACGACCTGGCCCGGCTCTTCCCGGCCAACGCCGTGGTGGTGATGATCGGGCCGAGCACACCGCTCAGCCCAGTGCTGTTCGATTACGGCGTCAGCGTGCTGGCCGGGTCCGTTATCGATGACCCGGAATTCGTCTGGCACGCCGTGGGGCAGGGCTCGGCCCTGCACGATAAGCGCACCGGCCTGCAACGGGTGACGCTGGTGCGCGACCCTGTTATTTGAGGGAGTGATCCCCGAGAAGCATGCTTCTCGGGCCCTCTCCTTCGGTATGGAGGGAGCATGGAACAAAAAGATCTGCGCGCCCTCGAAGAGCTGTGCATCCAGGAATGTGCGCCGCCGTGCGCGGCCGCCTGCCCGATCCACGTCGACGCCCGCGCCGTGCTGCTCGATCTCGCCAAGGGCGACGTCGATACGGCCCTGAACACCCTGCGCCGAACGGTGCCCTTCCCGGGTATCGTCGGCCGGATCTGCGAGCAGCCCTGCCGGGTCGTGTGCAACCGCGGCAAGGTCGGCGCCGACGTCAAGGACGCGCCGATCGAGATCGCGGCCCTTGAGCGCGCCTGCGTCGACTACGGCGTGGTCAAAGTGGACAAGAACCGGCCACAGCCGAAACGCAACAAACATGTGGCCATCGTCGGCGGCGGCCTGAGCGGCTTGACCGCTGCCCACGACCTCGCCCGCAAAGGCTATATCGTCTCGGTCTACGAAGCCCTTGACCCGCTCGGCGGGCGTCTGTGGAGTTATCCCGAGGAGCGCCTGCCGCACGCGATGATCACGACCGAATTGAGCTTGATCGAAACGCTCGGCGTTGAAGTGCATCTCAACACGCCGGTCGGCGAGGCCCTGACCCTCGACGAACTGCGCGACCACAACGAGGCCGTCTACCTCGCAATCGGCGCTGAGGCCGGCATGACGTTCGGGCTCGCGCTCGACGGCACGGGAAAGATCGTGGTCGACCCGGTCACTTTCGCCACCAGCCGCGACGGCGTGTTCGCCGGCGGCAGCCTGCTGCGCGGACATGCGGCCCAGGCCATCGATTCAATCGCCGACGGCCGACGTGCCGCGATCTCGATCGATCGCTATCTGCAGAACGTCTCGCTGACCGCGTCGCGCGTGGGCGAGGGCTCGGTCGAGTCGTGCCTGTATACGCGCGTCGACGATATCGCCCCCGCCGCGATCATCCCGCTCGACGCGATCGTTGGCTACAGCCGCGCCGATGCCGAGCGCGAGGCCGCGCGTTGCTTCCAGTGCGAGTGCATGGAGTGCGTCAAGGTCTGCGAGTACCTGGCGCACTACAAACGCTATCCGCGCAAACTGGTGCGCGAGGTCTACAACAATCTCTCGATCGTCAAGGGCACGCGCTACAGCAACCAGATGATCAACGCCTGCAGCCTGTGCGGGCTATGCGCCGAGGTCTGTCCGACCGACCTCGACACCGGCGCGATCAATCTGCAAGCGCGCGAGACGATGGTGGCTCAGAAACGCATGCCGCCCTCGGCTCACGACTTCGCCCTGCGCGACATGGCCTTCAGCCGCAGCGAGGCCTTCGCCGCGGCGCGCAACGCGCCCGGCACGACGTCCAGCGACGTGGTCTTCTTCCCCGGCTGCCAGCTCAGCTCGGCCTCGCCCGAGCAGGTGCAGCAGGTGTACGCTTACCTGGGCGGCGCCCTGCCGGCGGAGACGCGGCTTGGCCTGCTGCTCGGCTGCTGCGGCGCGCCGGCCGAGTGGGCCGGGCGCAAGGATCTGGTCGCCGAGAACCTGACCGGTCTGCGCGAGCAGTTGCAAGGCCTGGGCAACCCGAAAGTCGTGCTGGCCTGCTCGAGCTGCATCCGATCTTTCAAGGCGCGTCTACCCGAAGTCGCGGTCCTGTCGCTGTGGGACCTGATGGCCGAGCGCGGCCTGCCCGCCGGGGCGCAACCGGGCAACGGCCGGGTCGTCAACGTGCACGACGCCTGCGCGACGCGCCACGAAGCCGGTTTGCAGGACAACGTTCGCGCCCTGCTCGACCGGCTCGGCTACACCATCGAGGAGCTGCCGCGCAGCAAGGCGCGCACGACCTGCTGCGGCTACGGCGGCGTGCAGTGGCTGGCGGATCCCGTCGTGGCCGACAAGGTCGTTGCACGACGCGTCGAAGAGGGCTCGGCCGACTACGTCGCGTATTGCGCGATGTGCCGCGACTTCCTGGCGCGCGGCGGCAAGCCGACCGTGCACCTGCTGGACCTGATCTTCGGCACCAGCGGCGCTGACTTCAAGACCGAGGCCGAACGCCCGGCGCTGGGTTGGTCGCAGCGGCACGAAAACCGCGCGCGGCTCAAACGCGATATCCTCACCAAAGTTTGGGGAGAGCCCATGGACGGACCTGATCCGATCGACACCCTCCGCCTGATCGTCTCCGCCGAGGTTCGAGCGCGACTGGAGAAACGCCTGATCCTTGACGAGGACATCCGGCGCGTGATCGCGCACGCCGAGCGCACCGGCCGCCGTCTGGTGCATCCGGACACCGGCCGCTACCTGGCCACCCACAAGCCCGTCGCCGTGACGTACTGGGTCGAGTACGCGCCGGTCGGAGACGCCTACGAGGTCTTCAACGCCTACAGCCATCGGATGGAGGTCGTCGAGGATCCGCCGAAACAGGGACAAAGCGAATGAGCACGCCCGAGAAACCTCCCGTGATGTGCGCGCTTTGCAATCGCGCCCTCGTGCCCACCCAGGTGAACGTCGCCTATCTGGGAAACGCCTTCCCGGTCGAGTTGCTCAAATGCCCGACCTGCGGCCAGGTCTTCATCCCGGAGGATCTGGCGTTGGGGAAAATGGTCGAGGTCGAGAAACAGCTGGAGGATAAGTGATCAAGGAGGAAGAGGGAGGAGAGAGGAGGGAGGAGCGCTGCCGCGCTCCCTCCTCTCTCCTCTCTCCTCCCGCATCGCTCCGCCCCGGCGGCATCGCGCTGACTGAACGCGCGCTGGCCATCGTCGCCCTGCCCGCCGGAGCGCGGGTCTGGGATGTCGGTTGCGGCACGGGCGAGACGATCGCGCTTCTGGCACAACGCGGCTATCGGGCCGGCGGCGTCGATCTGTCGCGGGCCCGGTTGATTGAGGCGCGCAGGAGGTCCAGCGCGGCGCGCTTCGCTCAGGCGTCGGCCACGGCTCTGCCCTGCGCCAGCGCCAGCCTTGACGCCGTGTTCGCCGAGTGCGTGTGGTCGATCTGCGCGGGCGGTGGCGCACTGGCCGAATGGCATCGAGCGCTGCGGCCCGGTGGCTGGCTGGCGTTGACTGACGTCTATGCCCGCCATCCGATGGCCCTGCCGTGGGATTGCGCAACATCATGTTGGGGCGGCCTGCCCCACGAACGCGACGTGCGCGATGCGCTCGAGGACGCGGGCTTCGAGACGATGGCCTGGGAGGATCACGTGGCCGCGCTGAATGCTTACGCAGCCCAAGTGATCTGGAACCAGGGCTCGTTGGCGCCGCTTCTGGGCGTCGGCGCCGATCAGCCCGACGCTCAGGCCGCGCTCAAGGCCGCGCGGCCCAGTTACTTCCTGCTCGTGGCGCGAAAGAGGTGACGCATGTCTGATCAGGATCGCATGATCGAATTGAAGCGTCAGGGGTTCTTCTGCAGCCAGATCCTGATGCTGATGGCGCTCGACCTGCAGGGCCGCGAAAACGCGCCGCTCGTACGCGCCTCTCACGCGCTCGCCGGTGGCCTGGGTTTCACCGGCGAAACCTGCGGCGCCCTGACCGGCGGCGCTGTCGTGCTCGGGATGTATGCGGGCAAGGGTAAAGAGAGCGACGAGGACGATCCACGCCTGAACTTCATGGTCGAAGACCTTGTGAAGTGGTTCAAGGAAGGCTACGGCAAGGATTTCGGCGGCATCCGCTGCGACGACATCCTGACCGGCGTCCCGAACGGCACGGCCACGCGTTGCCCGCTGATGGTGGCGGGCACGCTGCAGAAGGTCAAAGACCTGCTGATCGAAAACGGTTTTGACCTCGGGGGTCGCGACGATGATGATGCTTGAGCTGGACACGATTCTGAGCGAGACCGAGAGCGTCTGCCCGGAATGCCTGGCGCGTGTGCCGGCCGTCCGTGTCGCCCGCGGCGAGAACGTCTACCTGAAAAAGGCCTGCCCGGCCCACGGCATCACTCAGACCATCATCTGGCGCGGCAAGCCGGCTTTTTCGAGCTGGGTGCGCGCCAAGTCACCGGCACGGCCCGAGCGCCCGGCCACCGATGTGGCACGTGGCTGCCCGTTCGACTGCGGGCTGTGTCCCGAGCACCGAATCCCGTCGTGCTGCGTGCTGCTCGAAGTCACGCGCCGCTGCGACCTGAGTTGCTCGTTCTGCTTCGCTTCCGCGGGCGGCGCGGCCAGCGCGGCGTTCGAGCTCGACCTGGCCACCATCGGGGCCCGGCTGCGCGCGCTGATGGAGCGCACCGGCGGGGCCAACTTGCAACTCTCGGGCGGCGAGCCCTGCGTCCGCGACGACCTGCCCGAGATCGCGGCGCTGGCCCGCGACATCGGCTTCACGTTCATCCAGGTCAACTCCAACGGCGTGCGCCTTGGTCGCGATCTGGAGTTCGCCCGACGCCTCAAAGAATCCGGTGTTTCCACTGTCTTTCTGCAGTTCGACGGCACCCGCGACGACATCCACCAGATGATGCGCGGCCGCGCGTTGCAGGCCCACAAGGAACGCGCGATCGAGCATTGCGGCCTCGCCGGCCTGGGCGTCGTGCTGGTGCCCGTGATCGTGCCCGGTGTCAACGCCGACCACCTGGGCGAGATCGTGAAGTTCGGGCTGGCGCATCAGCCGATTGTGCGCGGCGTGCACTTTCAGCCGGTGAGCTACTTCGGCCGTTACCCGCAGGACCCGACCGACGCGGACCGGATCACGCTGCCCGAGATCGTCGCCGGGCTCGAGGCTCAGACCCATGGTCTGGTGAAGATCGGGCACTTCCAACCGGCCGGCGCCGAGAACGCGCTGTGCTCGTTTAACGGCAACTTCGTTTCGCTGCCCGATGGCTCGCTGCGCCCGCTCTCGCAGCCCAAGAACGCCCCGGCCTGTTGTACGCCAGTCGGCGCGCCGGTGGCGCTCGAGCCGGCCAACCTGGCGATGGCGCGCGCGCGCGACTTCGTCGCCCGCGCCTGGTCGGCGGCACCCGAGGCCGAGACGGCGCCGGCTGCCGGCCCGAGCCTGGGCGAGTGGGATGTCTTCCTCGAGCGCATGCGAACGCATCAGTTTTGCATCTCAGGCATGGCCTTCCAGGATGCCTGGACGCTGGATCTCGACCGCCTGCGCGATTGCCACATCCATATCGCCGAAGACGAGGGCGCCTGCTACCCGTTCTGCGCCTACAATCTGACTGACCGCCACGGGCGATCGCTCTACCGTCAGCAGCCGGTCGCCGTCGCATGAGCCTCACCCCTCTCGAGCCGTGGATTGCGCAGAAGACCGCGACGCCTTCGGCGCTGACGCCTCTGACGAATGACGACCGACGACCGACGAAGGTTGATGAGGCCTTCGACCTTCGGCCCTCGCCCCTCGCGCCTCGTCCCTCACTCTCTCAATCCGCCCTGGACGCCCACCAGCTCGCGTGTCTCCGAGCCACCCTGGCCCTGGCCCGCAGCCGAAGCGCGTTCTATCGACGGCTATTGGGCGATGCGGTCGATGTGAATGCGCTGGCCGAGCTGGCGCGCCTGCCCTTCACGACCGCCGACGACGTGCGCGCCGACCCGCTGGCGTTCGTGTGCGTGTCGCAGGACGACATCCAGCGCGTGGTGACGCTCGACAGCTCCGGGACGACCGGCGCGCCGAAACGCCTGTATTTCACCAGGGCCGATCAAGAATTGACGATCGACTTCTTCGCGGCCGGCATGTCGACCTTCACCGGGCCGGGCGACCGCGTGCTGATCCTGCTCCCCGGTGAAACGCCGGGCAGCGTCGGCGACCTGCTGGCGACCGGGTTGCATCGGATTGGGGCGGTGCCGATCAAGCACGGCCCGGTGCGCGATGCGGCGCTGACCCGCGAGGTCGCCATCCGCGAGGCCGCCACGGTGATAGTGGGTGTACCCACACATCTGCTGCGACTCGTGCGCACGGCACCGCCCGGCGCGCCGGTCCCGCCGGTCCACAGTGTGCTGCTCAGCACCGATCATGTGCCGCAGGCGATCGTCAAGGCGATCGAGACGGCCTGGGGCTGTCGGGTCTACAACCACTACGGCATGACTGAGATGGGGCTGGGTGGAGGGGTGGATTGTGTTGCGCGGCGGGGCTATCACCTGCGCGAGGCGGATCTGTTGTTTGAGGTCGTCGATCCGTTAACGGGGGCAGTGCTTCCGGACGGCGAGCAAGGCGAAGTCGTCTTCACGACCCTGACCCGGGTGGGGATGCCGCTCATCCGCTATCGCACTGGCGATTACGGGCGCTGGATCACGAAACCCTGCCCGTGCGGCACGGCGCTGCGAACGCTGGCGCACATCACCACCCGGATCACCGGCCCGGTCGATCTCGGCGGCGGCGTGCGGCTCGCTCAACCTGAGCTCGACGAAGCACTCTTCGCAATCGACGGCGTACTCAATTTCGCGACCGTAGCCCAGACCCCGCCAGGCGGATCGCACCTGACGGTGGCGCTGCAGATCACGTCGCTGGCGGACCCCATCCGAGTGCAGACGTCGGCGCAGGCGGCGTTGTGGGCCTTGCCGGCCATCGCGACTACCCCGCAGCTTTCGCTCGACCTGCGTGTAACGACCGAGGCCGTCACCGCACCGACGCTGGCCAAACGCGCCATCCGCCTCAACCCGCCCGGGGGTGAGTGATCCTCCGGGTCAGGCTGTGTCGCCGGCGTAGCTCCAGGTGTTCTCGGCGATCGTCACCTCTGTGAAACGGCATTTGAAGTTCCGGCCGATCGGGCTGCAGGTGTAGACCCCGGCCTCGACCGATTCCCCGGCTTTGTGCAGGTGGGCCACACGCAACTGGAACCAGTGCTGGCCGTTGAACGACGCCTCGATCAGAAAATCGCTGCCGCATCGGCTGAGGCGATACCACATCTCGGTATGGCTCGAGAGCACGTCCTGGGTCGCCCAGTCGGAGTAGCCGAGGTTGGTCACCACCGAGCCCAGACGGCTGTGGGCCTCGTCTTCGTACTCAGTCGAAGCCTTGATCCAGTTCTCGGGATCGATCCGAACCATCAGCCCGCACTGGTCATACTGTGTCTGCGGCTGATATTGCACGTGCGCGATCAACGTGAAGTCTTCATCCAGACGCGTCAGCAACGCATGCCCATCGTCGCGCCGGAAGCCATAGTGCGTGCGCTGCCAGAAGTCGGTGCGCGCATCAGTCAGGATCTCCAGCCCGGCGCCGAACTGCGCGCGCTCAGGCTCGTTGAGCCAGTGGAAAGCCTCCGGTCGGTTCGGTTGCAGAAATCGTTCGGTGAGTCGCATCGTGCCCCCATGGATGACGCAGAACGGTCGGGCTCCCGGCAGCCAGTCTGCCGGATCACGCCATTATCGATCCGTTATCAAAAAACGGCTGTGGTCATGATACGGGTGTGGATGCGCGAGTTGTCAGCGGCTTTTGGCCGCGGATTACACGGATTTGAACAACTGGAGCCCTGCCGGCAATGGTCCCGCTTCTTTCCGCGATCCGCGGCCAGAATCTGGGCCCGACAACGCCGATGGCTTACTGCCATCGGACGCGATGCTGTTGGCAAACCCGATCGCACGTTGTCAGGAGCCCCGGAACCGGCCGGACCGGTACACGGATAGCACGGATTACACGGATCACACGGAAACATCTCGAATGGCTCCGTGCCATCCGTGAACATCCGTGTGATCCGTGTACTGGGCCAGCCGTCCGAATCCGGTTCGCCAACAACATCAACTCGCCCGTGCACACTGCTACGGAGGCGCGCCCGTTATCGCGACCACAGACGTTTTCACGAAGCCGGGAGAGATCGTCGTAAGTGTGACCTTGAGCGGGTGGCGGGCGCTGACTCTCATGGGTGGCCGTCGCTGTGTGAGCCGGTCCCCGGTGACGGTGGGCGTTGAGCACGCGCATCGGCCCGGACGGTCGCCACCCGATTAACGTTTCCCTCAAACCAACCGATCCGATCTGTATCGCG
>JAEURK010000381.1 GCA_016789175.1 Anaerolineales bacterium | reverse complement strand
TTTGCGGCCTTGCCCGGTTTGCTCGGACTGGCCGTCGTGGGCGCATGGGGGCTGGTCCGGCACTGGCGGATCGCGCTGCTGGCCCTGAGCGTGCTGGTGAGTGGGCCGGGTCTGTGGCAGGTCCTCACGCAACCGATCGATCCGAATCAGGATATGCGCCCGGTCATCGCCCATCTGCAGTTGTTGGCCAGACCCGGCGACGCGGTCCTGTATACCTTCCGTTGGCAGAACGGCGACCTCGAGAGTTACTGGCCCGCGCATCCGCTCGAACCGGTGCTGCGGCTGTACGATCGCGACGACGTCGCAGCCTTCGTCGATGCCCTGGAGGCCGGCCATGACCGGGCCTGGTTGCTCAATTACGGCGTGAGCTGGGGAAACACCAGCGATGCCATCTATCCGGAGCTCGAGGCCCGCGCCGCGATCGCGGATCGGGCCGTGTTCGACGCGACCGAGCTGGTGTTGGTTGCGTTCGTCCCGCCCCTGCCCTCTCCGGCGCCAGCATCGCGCCCGTTGGGCGCAGCGACTGTGGCATTCGCCCCGCTGGACGTGAGCGTTCATGCCGGCGAGGTGGTGCCGGTGCGTCTGCGGTGGGACGACGCGCCGCAGGGGGCCAACACGTTCTTGCATCTGGGAGGGGCCGAGGCGATCCCCCTGGCGCAGGCTGATCGGGCCATCGCCGGGTTGGTCGAGGGCGAGCTGGCGGCCGCGCTGCTCATCCCACCGGGGACGGCGCCCGGGCGCTACTTCGTGTTCGCCGGCCTGTACGATCCTGCCACCGGCGCGCGATTGCCGGTGACGGCGCCGGCCGGCTGCGACACCGTGGATCGTCTGTGTCTCGGGACCGTTGACGTCGTCCCGTAGCGGCGCAGCGCCACGACCCGTCAGCCGGTTGGGTTGGATCGGTCGAACAGGCGCGCAATCAGCAGGGCGAACCCGGCCAGGGTCAACAGGATCAGGGCGAGCGTGATTGCCAGGCTGAGATCCTGCTCGAGGCCGAGATAGATCGCGAGCGGCATCGTCTGGGTCACGCCGGTCAGGTTGCCCGCGAACAAGATCGTGGCGCCGAATTCGCCCAGAGCGCGCGCCCAGGCCAGGGCAAGCCCGCCGAGGATGGCCGGGGCCGTCAGCGGGAGCGCGATGGCGCTGAAAATGCGCCAGCGGTCGGCCCCGTCGATCTCGGCCTGCTCGAACAGATCGGGGTTGAGCGAGCGAAACCCGAGCGCGGCCGTGCGCACGAACAGCGGCCCGGCCACGAACCACTGCGCGAGGACCACGGCGGCGGGTGTGAACGGTAACGTGATCCCGAGCTCGCCCAGGGCCGGCCCGAGCAGGCCGCGGCGCCCGAAGGCGAAGAGCAATGCCAGCCCGGCGACCGCCGGCGGCATGACGTTGGCGAGATCGAGCAACAGGTCGAGCGCGCGGCGACCGGGCACACGGCCGTGGGCGAGCCCATATGCCAGCGGCAGGCCGAACAACAGGCACAGCCCGATCGCGATCAGCGACGTCGACAGGCTGACGCCCACGGCGCTCCACACCGCCGCGTCGGTTAACCCGCGTGCCAGCGACTCCCCGTCTGCGCGCCAGACCAGCGCCACCAACGGCAGGACCAGGAAGAGGGCATAGGGCAGCACGATCCAGGGCGCTGCCAGCCGGCGGGCATGCATCGGGCAACTATACCTGAGAGGGTGAGTGGGAGAGCAGCGATGAGCGAAGAGGGTTTTCAGCCGGTGGTATCCTCATAGGATGGCAACAGATTATCTTGCGGGCGGACAGCCCTTCTTGCTCCCGGCCGGCCGGCGCGGCGCGTTGTTGATCCATGGGTTTACCGGGTTTCCGCGCGACATGCGGCCGGTTGGCGAGGCCCTGCAGGCCGCGGGCCTGACGGCTCTCGGCGTGCGGCTGCCCGGGCACGGCACCCAGGTCGACGATCTGCTTCGCAATCACTGGGAGGATTGGTATCAGGCCGTGCTCGATGGGTACCATATTCTCTCGGGGATGTGCGACGACGTCGTGGCGATTGGGCTATCGATGGGAGGGGTTCTGGCCTTGCGGCTGGCGGTCGAGCGCTCGGTGCGCAAAGTCGTGACGATGAGCGCGCCAAGTGTGCTGCACCTCAATCAGCTGGATTGGCGGGCGCAAAACATGCGCCTGATCAGCCCGTTCCTGCCGGCCGTACCCAAGAGTTACGAAGGCGAACCGCCGCCCGATGTGTACCCGGTCTTTCCGACCCTGGCCGTGGCGCAGTTCTTCGACCTGCTGCAGGCGACCGATCCGTACCTGCCCCGGGTCCAGGTTCCGACCCTGATCGTGCACTCACGCGCCGATGACTTCATCAAGCCCGAGAACGCCAACTATTACAACCTGCGCCTGATCAACAGCCCGCACGAGTTGTTCTGGCTCGAGCAGAGCGAGCACGTCGTCACCACCAGCGTCGAGCAGGCTGTCCTGTTGGAGCGCGTGATGGAATTCGTAACGCGGGATGCGTGACCGTAGAGCGAGAGAATCTTTTTGAGGAGCCTGATCGCTCCAGGCTTGCCCCCACACTCTCCGCCTTACGGGATCCGGAGCGATAGACAGCTCAACCCACCGTCCATCTTCTCGAACTCCGACATCATCAGGACGATCGGCCGATAGCCAAGGTCGGTCAGGCGGGCTTCGAAACCGGGGAAGCCGGCCGCGATCAGGACGCGCTCGTTGACGCGGACGCAGTTGGCGGCGTATGCCTCGTCGGGCGCCGTGACCACACGCTCGAAACGCCGGAGGGCTTGATGGTCGGCCAGGGCCGGGATGACGGCCAGGCGGTTGTCGCCGAGGTAGGAGATCCCGCTTTTCAGGTGCAGGATATCGCTGCGGTCGCGGATGTCGATCGCGGCGGCCGTGTCGCCGCGCGCCTCGAGCCAGGCCTGCAGCTGGGCCGCGCCTTCGGGGTTGGTGCGGGCCGAGATCCCGATCAAGAAGTGCCCGTCGGCGTCGCAGATGTCCCCCCCGTCGAGCGTGCCCGGCGCCCCGATGGCCGCGAGGTCCGGGAAGTGCGCGAGCAGCGCCGGGCGGATGGCCTCGACCTCTCCGCTCCGGCTGGGCGCGCCCGGCCGGCTGACGATGGCGCCGCGGGCCGTAACGATGGCGGTGTCTTCGACGAAGGTCGAGTCCGGGAACTCGGTCAGCGGCTCAAGCCGGGTCAGCGTCAGCCCGCAGGTCTCGAGCGCGCGAGAATACGCTTCCCATTGTGCGCGAGCCAGGGCGAGGTTCGGCCTGTCCAGGTCGAAGCGCGTCAGACCCTGCGCGAAGGTGGGTCCCGGCGGTCGGACGATGGCGTGGGCGAAACTTTGCGAAGCCATGGCGAGCGTGTAGGAACGAGATAGGAGGAAAGAGGAAAGAGGAAAGAGCGTCTTTCCTCTTCCCTCTTCCGATGATCAAACGCGCTGAGCCCTGAGCAACTGATTGGGAGCCGGCGACTCGATCACGCCGCTGGCACCGTCGGGCCAGGTGATCTCGACCCGCACGATGCGCGGGTCGCGGCCGAGGCCAAAGTGCGCGACCGGCTCCATCTGGCATAGATAGCCGCTGCCGGCGTCGATCGCGCGCCGGCGGGTGCGATGCTCTTCGACCAGGGTGACCACCGCGCCGCGCGCCGGGGCGCCGTTCTCGGTCAGGGGCATGATTCGCAACCAGGCGTTTTCGTTGCGCGCCGCCTGATAGAACGACAACGGCTGCATGCCGCTCTCGCCGTGCGCGACCAGCAGCTCGAGGCGCCCGTCGCGATCGAGGTCGCCGACCGCCGCGCCGGTGCCCAGCCCCTGCGGCTCGAGCGCATCGCCGATCGGGATCTGGATGATGCCGCCCTCGAGCGCGCGGAAGAGCCGGTTGGGCTCGCCGATGTTGTTGAAGAAGATCTCGTCGTAGCCGTCGTTGTCGAAGTCAGCGGCGACCACGGTGCGCACGCGCGACGGCGCCGCGAAGGCCGGTGTGGCGACGTTGCGCCACAGCCCGCTCGAATCCTGCCGGTAAAGACGGTGCGGCCCTTCCCAGTTGCCGAGCACCAGATCGAAGCGCCCATCCTGATCGAGATCGAGGAAGGCGATCCCGCGCGCATGCTCTTCGGGATCGTCGATGTCGAGGTGCGAGGCGACCTCGGTGAAGGTGCCGTCGCCGTTGTTGCGGAACAGGAAGTTCGGGCCGTTCTCGTTGCCGGCGTAGATGTCGACCCGATCGGACACGATCGGCAGAGCGGCGGCGCTGCGCCCGCCCGTGATGTGGTCGAGCCCGGCCAGCGGGGCGTTATCCTCCAGGCGACCGTCCTCATCGAGCTCGTACAGCCGCATCGGGCCGCCGTAGTTGGCGACAAAGAAGCCGTAAGTGCCGTTGCCTTTGCGATCGATCACGGCGACCGAGCGGCCGGCCGTGAGGTTGAGCGCCGCGCGGTTGTCGGGGATCGCGAACAGGTCGACCCAGCCGTCGTCGCCGCGCACGAAGAGCCGATCCGCGAGGCGCTTTTGTCCGGCGAAGGTATCGGTGTTGAGGATGTAGATCTCCTCGCGGCCGTCGCCGTCGAGGTCGCCAGCGGCCACGCCGATGGCCTGGCGGTCGGCGTCGGCCATCGTGCCGTCGGCGATGTCTTGCAGCCCGCGGCCATCCCATTTCAGAACGCGGTTTGGACCACCGAAGCCGGTGATCACGGCTTCAAAGATGCCGTCGCCGTCGATGTCCGAGATCGCGATACCGTAGTGCAGCCGAGGTGGATTGGAGCGGATGAGATCGCTGCGATTGATAAACATACCTGCGCCGTGTGTCAGCCGACCACCAGCCTGGGGCGATCCCCCAAGCGGTCGTCGAAGCGTACTTTCGTTGCACCGTGCCCTTGACTGCCTAAAAGCATCCCACGCTTTTGGACGCCCGGCAATAGGACGGGCTTCCCGTCAGGCCACATCGGCCACACCGGCAACACGCGACTTACGTCGAGTGCTTATGTCTTTGTAGCGGGCAGCGGCGAGACGAGATCACACCGGCGGCCAGGGGTAGCTGTAGTTCGAGCGAGGGTGAGGGAAGACGCCGGCCGTGAGCAGGCGTTCGATGCGGCGGCGCAAGGCTGCGACCTCGAGCGGGTCGAGCAGGCTTTCCAGCGCGCCGCGCAGATCCTCATCGTCTTCCAGGCGCTCTTTGAAGGCCTGCAGGTCGGAGCACACGTCCTCGGGCAGCGGCTGGCCGGCAAAGTCCCAGATCACGGTCCGCAGCTTATGTTGGGCGTGAAACGTGACGCCGTGATCGATCAGCCAGAAGCGCTCGTCGTGGCCTTTGAGCACATGGCCGGCCTTGCGGTCGGCGTTATTGATGACCACGTCGAAGGCGGCGACGCGTTGGAAGGCCGGGCGTTCCGCTTCCGTCACGTTGAAGTAATGCCACTCGGGTTCGGCGTTGACGAAGAACTGCAACGACCCGGGCCCGTGCGGGCCATCGGGGCGATAGACGGTCGGCGGCACCAGGTCCCAGCCCAGGCCCTGACTGACGAGAAAGGCCGCCACTTCGCGGTACGCCAGGGTGTTCTCGGGGAAATCCCACAACGGCCGCTCGCCTTTGATCGGTTTGTAGACGGCGGGCAGGGTCGTGCCCTTCCTTTTGACCAGCCCAAGAAAAGTGTAGTTTGATCCCTCGGGCAGAAGGCCTTCGAGCCGCAAGGTGCCATCCCGCAGGATCTCGAGCACCTGGGTAAGGCTGATCGGCTGGGTGGGTGTGTCGGCGCTCACAGCCAGACTATACCGCCAAAAATCCGCCGACGGATGCGTGTCAAATCAAGCTCTTCTCGAGCGCATACCGAACCAGCTCGGCGTTGGAGCCGAGGTTGAGCTTCTCGAGGATGCGGGCGCGATAGGTGCTGACGGTTTTGACACTGATCGACAGATCGTCGGCGATGGCGCTGGCCGTCTTCCCCTGCGCCAGCATGACGAGCACCTGGAACTCACGGTTCGAGAGGCTCTCGTGCGGCGCTTGCGCGCCGTCGCCGCCGAGGTTGAAGGCCAGCATCTCGGCCAGCGTATCGCTGACGTACCGGCCGCCGGACCCGATCTTGCGCAGGGCGGGTCCCAAAAACTCGGCCGCGTACTCCTTGTTCATATAGCCGGCTGCTCCGGATTTGAGGACCCGCACGGCATACTGGTCTTCCGGGTGCATGCTCAGGATCAGGATCGCCAGATCCGGATACAGCGATCGCAATTCCTCCAGCAATTCCAGGCCGTTTTGCCCGGGCATCGACAGGTCGAGCACGATGATGTCGCAGTGCCCTTGTCGCAGCCAGGCCAGGAGAGCCGGGCCATCGGCGACCTCTGCGACCACGCGGATGTCCTGTGTCTCTTCGATGATCTGCCGAAACCCGCGGCGCACGATGGAATGATCGTCGGCGATCACGACGTTGATCATGATGTTTGCTCCTGTCGGTCGGCGTCGGGCGCGGCATCTTCGCCGGCTGTGTCTGCAAGCGGCAGGCGGACGCGCACCTGCGTCCCGCCGGCGGCCCCGGTCTCCCAGTCGATCGACCCGCCGAGCTCCTCGGCGCGTTCGCGCATGCCCAGCATCCCCAACGACGTCGAGGCTGTTCCGGCGTTGGTCAGGCCCAGTCCATCGTCGCCGATCGTCAGGCGCAATTCACCCGCGTCGCGCCTGAGGTCGAGCGTGATGGTTCTGGCGCCGGCGTGGCGAACCACGTTCGTCACCGCCTCCTGCGTTATGCGATACGCGCCGGTCGCCAGGGTTTCGGGCAGTCGCCCCAGCTCGGCGGCCGTCACCTCCACCTGCAATCCGGCCCGACCGGCGACGTCACGGGCCATCCACTCGATGGCTGCGGCCAGGCCGAGGTCATCCAACAGGCTGGGGCGCAGCCGGCGCGCGATGGC
>JAEURK010000361.1 GCA_016789175.1 Anaerolineales bacterium | reverse complement strand
GGTTGGGGGGGGGGGCGGGGGGGGGTGGTGGGCCCCCCCCCGGCCCCACCCATTGGGGGGGTTCAACCCGGGGGGGGCCGGGGGGGGGGGGCCCCGCCCCGCCCCCCCCCCCACCCCGTGTTTCACCTGTCTGTTCCCGACCGGGAGACCGGCATCACTTGATCAGCAGGCCGGTCACATACAACACCAGCATGCCCACCATGACGCCGGTGAAGACGGTGAGCGGCATCGGGCGCCTGGCGATATCGCGCTGGATCAACTTGGCGATCTCGAAGACGACCTCGAACACGGCCCCGGCGCCGATCGCCAGAAAGAGCACGGCCAGCACCGTCGAATAACTGAGCCCGCCGATCCACGCGCCCACGATCGCCGGCGCGCCGCCGATCAGGCCCATCAGCGCCAGCGAGCGCCAGGCCGGCCGATCCTTGAGCACTGGCGCGATGATGCCCAGGCCCTCGGTGATGTTCTGCACGATGAAGCCCACCACCAGAAAGGTGCCGAGCGCTGCGGCCCCGACGCTGTAGGCAGCGCCGATCGCCAGGCCCTCGCCCAGGTTGTGCAGGCCGATGCCGACCGCGATCATGAACGCGACAGCCAGACGCTGATCGGATTCGCTGCGGCCGACCACGGCCTGGCGCCGCGCGATCGCGTCCAACAGCAGGAACGTGCCGACGATGCCGAAGCCCACCAGGCCGACCCCCTGGAACGGCCCGCCAACCACCTGCGCCAGCTCGAGCGCTTCGCTGGTGGCGTCGAAGCCCAGAAAGACCAGCAGCCCGGCGGTCACCGCCATCAGAAACGTCATCCAGCGCGGGCCCAGCCGACGCAACGCCGGAAACCAGAACATGCCCAGAAAGACCGGGATCACGCCGACATACAGACCGATCAGCGTAAAGCTCAGCAGAGTCTGCTGCCCGGGCAGAACGGTTTCGGCCGCGGCGTCGACCACAACCTCGAACGGGATCGCATTGGCCGTGAAGAAGCGCAGGGTGTAGGGCTCCGCCGTCACCCACGGGTAGGCGATGCGGACGACGGCGGAGCCCAGGCGCGGCACCGTCTGATCGGGCTCGACCGTGAAGGGCCAGACCGCTTCATTGACCACCAATTGCGCCAGCACCAACGGTTCGGGCCCAGTGTTACGCAGCTGCACCTCGATCTCACCCGGCCGAAAGAGGATTCGTTCGAATGACAGGCCTTCGATCGGCGCGACCGGGGCGACGTTCAGGCCGGCCCCATTCGTGAAAAGGAAGAGCGCGATCACGCCGGCCAGCAGCAAGACTGGCACCAGAAAGAGGCCGAGCGTCCGGGTCGGACCATCCGGTTGAGCTTGAGGGGTCGTGGTGGTCGTGGGAGTGGTCATGTCAGTCGGTGACCTCGATGACGCCTGTCCAGCCCAGCTCAGCGAACTCCGTGACGTGCGCGTGGAACATGTACTTCCCCGGATACTTGTAACGGAACTCGAGCATGCCGCGTTGCGCCTGCCCCAGGATGAGTGTGTCGGTGAATTCGCTGGCCGTCAGGCTCGTGCCGGTGGGATACCAGTGAAACAAGTTGGCATGCAGGTGAAACGAATTGAGCAGGTCGTACTCGAGCACGTTGACCAGGAATACGCGCACCAGCTCGCCCGTCTTCACCTGGATCGGATGGCGATCGTAATGGAACGGGATGAAGTTGACGTTGTAAAAGTCATTGCCACCGTCGAAGTCGATGTCGTTGCCGGCCATCACCATCACGAGTTCGCGCTCGGCCGGCGGCCATCCCCCGGCCGGATCGATGATGAACGCGCCGTACAGACCCTTGGCGATGTGCTTGGCCAGCGGCATCACATGGCAGTGATAGAGATGCACGCCGAAAGGCTCGGCGTCGAACGCGTACGTGAAGCGCTGGCCGGGCGCGACGACTTCGTAGACGCCATCCATGTTGCCCGGATGGATGCCGTGAAAGTGGATCGTGTGCGGATGGGCGCTGGCATTGACGAAGTTGATCTGCAAACGGTCGCCTTCACGCGCGCGCAACGTCGGGCCGGGGATGCGGCCGTTGTAGGTCCAGGCCGGGAAGATGATGCCGGGGGCGACCTCGACATCCTTGTCGGAAGCAAACAGGTCGTACTCGCGCAGCGTGCGCCCATCCGAGTCGATGCTGACGCGGTCGCCCCAATTGAAATCCACCAGGATGTCGGTGGGGTTGAAGCCGTTGCCGGCGTGATCGACCTCGCCCACAAAGCCCGGCATGGCGATACCGGAATGCCCGGCATGCACCTCGGGGTTATCGCCCTCCTGCGCGACAGCCCTCCCGCCCTGCCCCAGGGCGGCCGCCCCGGCCGCCAGGCCGAGCGTGCCGAGGGCACCGGCTTTCAAAAAGCGCCGTCGATTGATGTGTGTGTTGCTCATAGGGTCCTATCCGGTGCCTTCATCGAATTCCACAAAGATCCGGTCCGTGGCGCCGCGCCCGAGCGCGCAGATGCGTGCCTCCGTTTCCGCGCCGCCCACCTGACAGGTGAGCGGCCCCTCGAACGGCGCCCGCTCGACGATGGTGAGCCGGGCCTGTAGGCGGATCCCCAGGCCGGCCAGGTAACGCAGCAACTCCGGGTCATCGTCGCGAACGCGGGTCACCCGAACGACCTGCCCGGCCTGGATCGCGGTCAGGGGCAGGCGACTGGTGGCGGTCACCGAGCCGTCTTTGGACGGGATCGGGTCGCCGTGTGGATCGAAGATCGGATCACCAAGCACCGCGGCGATCCGGTCCTCGAGTTCCTCGGAGATCACGTGCTCGAGCTTTTCGGCCTCGGCATCGACCTTATCCCAGTCATAGCCCAACGCCTGGGCCAGATATTGTTCGATCAGCCGGTGATGGCGGATCACCTCCAGCGCGATCTGACGACCGACCGGCGTCAGCGTGACGCCGCGGTGACTCTCATAATGGAGACAGGGTGGTCTCGACCTGGCCAGTTTCTGGATCATGCCCGTCACGGAGGCCGGTTTCACCCTCAGGTGAGTTGCCAGCAGCGAGGTAGTGACGCTCTCGTGCTCTTCCTCAAGCTCAAGGATGGTCTTGAGGTAATCCTCTTCGGCCCGTGTCAGTATTTCTGAGGCCCTAATTCGAGAATTAGTCATACCTAAAATTGTATCATCAAATACGATAATTTCTATCTGAATTTATCGGGCACCCTTCCCGAACGTTCTCCAGGGTTATCGCCCCTTTTCGGGCCACTCGGTCCGCGTGCCACCCGAAACCTGGTCCGACCCAATCGCACTTGAAAGGACATCCGATTCATGAAAGCCGTTCGTATCAACCAGTGGGGTCAGCCAGCGCAAATCGAAGATATTGACCGACCGAGCCCCGCCAGCGATGAGGTGCTGGTTCGCGTCCACGCCGCGTCGATCAACCCGATCGACGTGATCGTGGCGGCGGGCTATCTGCAGGCGATGCTCACCGTCCCCATGACGGCCGGCACTGATTTCGCCGGCGAGGTCATCACGGTCGGCGCGGACGTGAGCCATGTCAATCCTGGAGATTCCGTATATGGCTGCATCGCCCTGCGCGGCGGCACGTTTGCCGAGTATGTGGTCGTCAAGGTGGCCGAAGTCGCGGCCAAACCGAGTTCGCTGGACTCGATCCAGGCGGCATCCGTGCCTTTGAGCGCGCTGACGGCCTGGCAGGGCCTCAACCGTTCCCTCAAAATCAAGGCGGGCGAACGCTTGCTAATCCATGGCGTGGCCGGCAACGTCGGCAGCTTCGCGGCGCAGTTCGCGCGTTTGAGCGGCGTCGAGGTCATCGGGACCGCGGCCGCCAAGGACGAGGCCTTTGTACGCAGCCTGGGCCTGAACCGCTGGATCGACCACACAAAGACGAAGTTCGAAGAGGAGGCCGGCGAGGTCGATGCCGTCTTCGCCAGCATCGGCGGCGAGGTGATCCCGCGCTCGTTTGCGGTGATGAAGCCGGCCGGTCGCCTGGTGACGACCGGTCAGATGGCGGGTGCCGACGAGGCGCAGCAGCGCGGCTTACAGGCCACAGGCATGGCCTGCGAGGCCTCCATCGACGACCTGGCCGCTATCGCGCGCCTGATCGACGCCGGCGAGGTCAAGGTCCACGTGACCGACACCGTGCCGTTCGATCAATTCCAACGCGGCTTTGAGCTCCACCAGGATCACAGCCGCGGCCGGCGCAAGGTCGTCCTGACGCTGTAAGGGTCGGCGCGCCGCAGTTGATCGCGCGATCAGCTGCGGCGCGCTGTCGATCAGGCTGGAACCTGGACCTGATCGGCGATGATCGCGTCCAGGTCGAGCAAGATCACCAGCCGGCCCTCGAAGCGCGCGATCGCCTTTACGAAGGTGGAGTCGGTTGTCATGGCCAGGGGCGACGGGGGCTCGACAGTCGCGGGATCGACCACCAGCACTTCGCTGACGGCATCGACCACCAGGCCGACGACAAAGGTCGAGATCCGGACGATCACGATCCGCGTGTCAACGGTGGCCTCCGCCCGCGGCAGGCCGAAACGGCGGCGCAGGTCGATCACAGGCAGGATCTTGCCGCGCAGATTGGTCACGCCTTCCACATAGGCCGGCGCGCCAGGCACAGTGGTGATGCGCTGGAGCTTGATGATCCCCTCCACGTTCGCGATATCCACGCCATAGTGCTCTTTGTTGAGGTCGAAACTTACGATCTGACTGTCCATCTCCAAAGCCTCACTCTCCTGGTTTGACTCCGGCATAGGTGAAGCCGGGCAAACGGACACTCCGGAGAGCGTACGCTCCCGGAGTGTCCGCCGTGTCATGGTTGTCCCGCGGGTCAGCGACCGACCGCGACGGCCGTCTTCTGCGCGCGAACCGAGACCGTGGTCGTCGGGGCTGTGAAGGCCCGGCCTGCGCCGCCGACGGAAGACTCCGCCAGCTTGAACTCGGCCACGACCTGCTGCAGCTGCAGCGCCATGTCGGCCAACGACTGGGCCGAGGCCGTCACTTCTTCGACCTGAGCGCTCATCTCCTCGGCCGACGCCGAGACTTCTTCGACGGCTGCGCTGTTCTCTTCACTCACGCTGGCGATGTTCTCGATCGCCTGCATGACGCCCACCGAGCCGGCCGCCATCTCTTCAGTGGCTGCCGTGTTTTCTTCCACCACCGCGCTGACGGAGTCGGTGGCGTTGACCATCTCGCCGGACATCGACTCCATCTGCCGCGCCGCCTGGCGGGTCGCCTCGGCCTGCCGATTGACGGCCTGGGCCGCCTTCAGGATGTCGGCCAGCGCCTGGCCGGCCTCATTGGCCCGCGCTGCGCCCTGCTCCACTTCGTGGCCGCCCTCCTCCATGGCGCGCATGGCTTCCGAGACAGTCTTCTGGATGCCGCGGATCAGGCCGCCGATCTCCTTGGTCGCCGTCGACGAGCGCTCGGCCAGTTTGCGCACTTCATCGGCCACCACCGCGAAGCCCTTGCCATGCTCGCCGGCGCGGGCCGCTTCGATCGCGGCATTGAGCGCCAGCAAGTTGGTTTGCGACGCGATGTCGTCGATCGTCTCGACGATCACGCCGATCTGATCCGAGCGCTCGCTCATCTCCTGGACCTTGGCGGCCGAGACACCGACCTTCGTTCGAATGTTGCTCATGCCCTGGACTGTGTCTTCCACTTTTTGCGCGCCGGCGCGCGCCGCCTCGGCCGCCGCCGCCGAGTCACGCGAGACCGCATCGGCGTTCTCGGTCACCTGTTGGATGACGTTGGACAGCTGCGCCGTCACAGTCGCGGCCCGGCTCACGGCCGTGCCCTGCTCCTGGGCACCCTGCGCCACGCCGTCAATGGCGCGCTTCATCTGCTCCATCGAAGACGCCGTCTTGGTGATCCCCTCGGTTTGCTGGGTCGTGCCGCGCGCGACCTGCTGGACCGTGGCCGCGATCTGCGACGTAGCCTGGCCGGCCTGGCCCGCGGCTGCCGCCAGTTGGGTCGAGGCCGTGCTGACGCTGGCCGCGCTCTCCGCCACCTGTCCGACCGCATTGCCCAGTTTGGCGGTCATCTCACTGAAGGCCTGGCCGGCGGCCTGCAGCCGCGCCACAATCGTGTTGAAGGCAGCCGCCATGCGACCGACTTCATCCTCAGCCGTGACGGGCAGCGTCTGCGCCTGGACTGTGAAGTGCCGGGTCAGATCGCCCTGCGCCATCGCCTGCAGCTCGACCACCAGGGTGTGCAGATCGACATCGGCCACCTGCTGCGACATACGCGTCACCTGCTGAAGCGGCCGGGTGATCCCGCGCGAGATGAAATAGCCCAGACTCATCCCGACCACGGCTGCGGCGAGCATGATCCCGATCAGCACCCACTGGGTCTCGGTGATGGCCAGCTCGGTCGCCTCGGCCCGGCTCTCGAAGTCC
>JAEURK010000318.1 GCA_016789175.1 Anaerolineales bacterium | reverse complement strand
GAGCTTGTGACGTACGGCGTGATCCTGACGCCCAAGACCCTGCCGATGGGCGAGCGGCTGATCCAGATCCACACGCAGTTGGCCGACCTGATCCGCGAGCATCAACCGGCGACGGCCGCGGTCGAAAAGCTGTTTTTCCAGAAGAACGTGTCGACCGCCATGACGGTCGGGCAGGCCCGGGGCGTGATTATGCTGGCCCTGGCCGAGGCGCGCGTGCCGATCGGCGAGTACACGCCCAACGAGATCAAGCAGGCGGTGGCCGGGTACGGCAGCGCCGACAAACCGCAGATGCAACAGATGGTGCGCACGCTGCTCAACCTGCGCGAGATCCCGCGGCCCGATGACGCCGCCGACGCCCTGGCTGTGGCGATTTGTCATCTACACTCTTACAAGTTCAAGAGCCTTTAGGAATGCTGATTGTTGATTGCTGATTGTGGATTGGCAATCAGCAATTAGCAATCAGCAATCATCAATTCGCCATGATCGCTTCTCTTCGCGGAACCCTGCTCTCGATTGCGCCGCCCGACTCATTGGTGTTGGAGGTGGGCGGCGTCGGTTATCGCGTGGCGGTGCCGAGCTCGGTGCTCGACGGTGCCGACGTCGGGCGCAGTTTGTTCCTGCACACGGTGCTGATCGTGCGCGAGGATGCGCTCAGTCTGTACGGGTTCGAGAGCGACGAGCAGCGCGGCCTGTTCGATCTATTGCTGACCGTGCAGGGCATCGGGCCGAAGGTCGGGTTGTCGGTGTTGTCGTCGCTGTCACCCGACGTGCTGCGCAGCGCGATCGCCAATGAGCAGGCCGAGGTGCTCAGCCGGGTCAAGGGCATCGGAAAAAAGACCGCTGAGAAGATCGTGTTCACGCTCAAGGACAAGCTCGGTGGCGGCTTCGAGTTTGCGGGGGTCATGCCGGCCGACATCGACGCCGACGTGATCACGGCCCTCACGGCGTTGGGCTACAGCGTGGTCGAGGCCCAGGCCGCCGTGCAATCGATCCCCAAAGAGCATGGCGCCGCCGCGCTCGAGGATCGGATCCGCCTGGCCCTCGGCTACTTCTCCTGACCGCTATCGGGCGTCTGGGCTGCCCAGGTCGCACTGCGCGACGCCCCACGCGCCACACCGCTGGATCCCATGCCCACCGTCATCGTCGCATCCCTCAACCCCGTCAAAGTCGCCGCGGCCCGCGCCGGTTTCGCGCGCCTGTTCCCGGAAGCGACCTGGGAGGCGCGCGGTTTCGACGCGCCGTCGGGTGTCAGTCACCAGCCGATGGGCGATGCCGAGACCGTGGCCGGCGCCGAGGGCCGTTGCGCGGCTGCGCGCCAGGCGCACCCCGAAGCCGACTTCATCGTCGGGATCGAGGGTGGCTGCGGCGAGGACCCGGCCGGTTTGGAGGCCTTCGCCTGGGTGGTCGTGTACGACGCGCAGGGGCGAGCGGGGCGGGCGCGCTCCGGGTCTTTTTTGCTGCCGCCGGCCGTGGCCGCGCTCGTGCGCCAGGGCGTCGAGCTTGGGGTCGCCGACGACCGCATCTTCGGCCGCTCGAACTCCAAGCAGGCCAACGGCGCGATCGGACTACTGACCCACGACGTCATCGACCGCTTTGGGCTGTACGAGCACGCCGTCGTGCTGGCGCTGGTCTCGTTTCGCAACCCCGAGCTGTATTTCCAGTCGGGCGCCGCGTGAGAATTCGTCCCAACACCCGAGCATCCCGTTTTCCGCGGTGTTTCCCGCTGGATGCCTGAACAGTCGGCCCTATTCCTGAAGTTCGTGACCCAAAAACCGGTCCTGGGGTATTCGGGGCGATTGCCCTGACCGCGGCCGTGTGATCGCCGTTTTCACGGGTAGAATCCGGCCATGCTCAATCAATCCACCATCGCGTTTGTCGGCTCCGGCGCCATGGCCGAAGCCGTGATCTCGGGCCTGCTCGCCAAGCAGATGGCGACGGCCGAGCGCCTGATCGCCTCCGGTCCGCGCGAGGAGCGCGGGCGCGCGTTGGCGGAGAAGTACGGCGTGCGCTGGACCACGCGCAATCCGGAGGCGGTTGCCGAAGCCGACATCGTCGTGCTGGGCGTTAAGCCGCAGATGCTGGCGCGGGTGTTGCCCGAGCTGCACGGCCGGATCCGGCCGGACGCGCTGGTGCTGTCAATCGCGGCTGGCGTCAAAGTGGAGACGTTGGCGCAGGGCCTCGCGCATCCCAACCTCGTGCGATCGATGCCCAATACGCCCGCCCAGATCGGTGAGGGCATCACGGTCTGGATCGCGGCGCCGGCCGTGTCCGAGCAGCAGCGGGCCGAAGCCCGGGCCTTGCTCAGCGCGCTGGGTCAGGAGGTCGAGGCCGATTACGAGGATCAGCTCGACATGGCCACGGCGCTCTCGGGCACCGGGCCGGCCTATGTCTATCTCTTCATGGAAGCGCTGGTCGATGCCGGCGTGCATCTGGGTTTCTCGCGCCGGGTGGCTGAGCAACTGGTGACCCAGACCGTCAAGGGCTCGGTCGATTTCTATCAACACTCGCCCAGCCATATGGCGCGCCTGCGCAACCAGGTCACATCGCCGGGTGGCACGACGGCCGAGGCCCTGTACTACCTCGAGAAGGCCGGATTCCGCACGGCGCTCTCGCGCGCGATCTGGGCGGCCTATCAGCGCAGCGTCGAGCTCGGCCAGGGCCGGGCGCGGCATGATAAGTTGGAGGGATGAAGTGGAGTGTGGACGGAAGAGGAGGGCAGAGGGAGGAGAGATCGATCCCTCCTCCCTCTGCCCTCCTCCTCCGTTTCCCTCTCCGGCTTGTGAATTGCTGGACAATCGCCTCCGAATACAGTATGATTCCCCCAGTTTCGCCCCCAAACAGGTGATCTTTGTCGCCGGCAGCAACATGCTGGCGATTTTATTGGCACGAACCGGGCATTTCGTCTATAACGACCGCTTCGGAGACTTCGGCATGTCGGATTTCGTCAAAGACCTCGCCTCTTCCCTGCAGCAACAGATCGACGCCTATAAACCCCAAATCGCGGCCCAGGAAGTTGGGCACGTGCTCGAAACCGGCGACGGTATCGCGCGCGCGGCCGGCCTGAGCAATGTCAAAGCGCAGGAACTGGTGCGCTTCGACAACGGCGTGATGGGCGTGGCCTTCAACCTCGAGAAGGACTCGGTCGGTATCATCACGCTCGGCGACCCCAGCGGCATCGAAGAGGGCATGCTGGTGCGTGGCACCGGTCGGATCGCCTCGGTGCCGGTCGGCGACGCCCTGATCGGGCGCGTGGTCAACGCGCTCGGCGAGGCCGTCGACGGCAGGGGCCCGATCGTCACCGACAAGACCCGCCCGATCGAGCGCATTGCCCCCGGCGTGGTCGAGCGCAAAGACGTCAAGCGCCCGCTGCAGACCGGCATCAAGCCGATCGACTCGATGATCCCGATCGGGCGCGGCCAGCGCGAGCTGATCATCGGCGACCGCCAAACCGGCAAGACCGCGCTGGCGATCGACACGATCATCAACCAGAAGGGCAAGGACTGCATCTGCATCTATGTCGCGATCGGCCAGAAAAAGGCCCAGGTCGCGCGCGTGCTCGGCATCCTCGAACAGGCCGGCGCGATGGAGTACACGACGATCGTCGTGGCTTCGGCCGACGACCCGGCGGCCATGCAGTACATCGCGCCGTACTCGGGCTCGGCCATCGGCGAGGAGTTCATGGAGACCGGGCGCGACGCCCTGATCGTGTTCGACGACCTCTCCAAGCATGCCTGGGCCTATCGCCAGGTGTCGCTCCTGCTCCGCCGCCCTCCGGGCCGCGAGGCGTACCCCGGCGACGTTTTCTACCTGCACTCGCGCCTGCTCGAGCGCGCGGCCCAGCTCTCGGATGAGCGCGGCGGCGGCTCGCTTACAGCCCTGCCGATCATCGAGACCCTGCTCGGCGACGTCTCGGCTTACGTGCCCACCAACGTCATCTCGATCACCGACGGCCAGATCTACCTCGAAGCCGATCTGTTCTACTCGGGCATCCGCCCGGCCGTGAACGTCGGCATCTCGGTTTCGCGCGTGGGCGGCGACGCCCAGACCAAGGCCATGCGCCAGGTGGCCGGCCAGCTCAAGGGCGACATGGCGGCCTTCCGCGAGCTCGCGGCCTTCGCCACCTTCGGCTCCGATCTCGACAAGGCCACCCAGCGCCAGCTCGACCGCGGTTATCGCCTGACCGAGATCCTCAAGCAGCCGCAGTACGAGCCGGTCTCGCTCGAGAACCAGGTCATGGTGATGTACGCCGGCACGCGCGGCTTCACCGACACGATCCCGGTCGATAAGATGAAAGCCTGGGAAGCCGCCTTCATCCGCTTCATGGAGACCTCGCACTCCGAGGTTGCCCAGGAAATCGTCGAGAAGAAGGCGATCACGCCCGAGAACGAACCGCGCCTCAAAGAGGCGATCTCGCAATTCAACAGCGGCTGGCAAGGCTGATCATTGCTGATTGTTGATTTCTGATAGCGGATGGGTCGTCCAATCCGCAATCAGAAATCAGCAATCGAAAATCCACTATGGCTTCATTGCGCTCGATGCGGCTCCGGATGCGGAGCATCAAGAACATCGGCCAGGTGACCAAGGCCCTGGAGGCGGTCAGCGCGTCGCGGGTGCGCAAGTCGCAGCAAGCGATGTTTGCGACCCGGTCGTACGCGGCCAAGGCCTTCAA
>JAEURK010000300.1 GCA_016789175.1 Anaerolineales bacterium | reverse complement strand
GAACCGTCATGTTCTTGCCGATTTCCCCCAGGCCGCTGAGGGGGATGATTTTCAAAGCGTTAGTCATCAGAGTCTTTCTCTTGTTGTGTTCAGTCGTCGATCACGCGTATACGAGGGGCCGGCGTTCCGTGCCGGTTCATGCGCAAAATCCATCGACCCGATTGTGCTGGTTCATCCGGTTGCCCAAAGCGCCAGCACATTGCGCTGCGGGGCCGATTCTTCGCCATTGAAGTTTGAGACCGCTGGGTGAGGCGACAGATTGGGAGGTCGCCATAAAAAGTGCAGAGGATCAAACGCCTTGCGGATACGAACAGCAAGAATTATACCATAAAGTAGATGAGTTTTGCGTAAAAACGTCAAAGGACGATGGGTGGACGACGATCCAGGGCCCTGGGTCGTCGTCCACCCGTCGTCCTTCGTCTTTGTGTCGGGGTGGTCAGACTTGAACTGACGACCCCCGCGTCCCAAACGCGGTGCGCTGCCATCTGCGCTACACCCCGATCGCCGGGCCGAGTGATCGACCCGAACGAATGGATTGTACCGCAAAGCCATGTCCAACCGACCCACACCGAACCTTCCATAATCAGCCGTGCTATAGTAACCGCATGGCGAAACCGCTGGAGCGCATTTTGGTGGCGGAGGGGGATCCAGCCACGCTGGACACGATCGTCGACCAGGTGCTGGGGCCGATGGGCTACACGCTCTTCACGGCTCGCAACGGTCACGAGGCGCTCGAACTGGCACTCGAGCATCAGCCCCACATCGTTTTCGCCGGGCTTGACCTGCCGGGTGTCACGGGGTACGACCTTTTGGCCGGCATGCGCAGCCGGGGCGTCATGCCGTACGCGATCATGGTTGCGCCCAAGGGCGCGGCCGAGGCTCAGCTTCTGCGGGCCTTCCGACTGGGCGCCCGCGACTACCTGATCCGCCCGGTGCGCGAGGCCGAGCTGGTCAACACCCTCGATCGCGCGCTCGAGGAGCTAAACCTCAAGCGCGACCGCGACCAACTCAGCCAGCGGCTGGGCACCGCCAATCAGCAACTCGAAAAGCGCGTGCGCGAGCTGACGGTGCTCTCGAGCCTGGGCAAGGCCGTCACCTCGCTGACCGATCTGGCGCAATTGTTCACGCGCCTGTTGGACGGGGCCGTGCTGGCCTGCGAGGCCGACCTCGGCTGGCTGATGCTCACCGAGGACGCGCCGGCCGACGGCACCCCGGCCGCGCTGATCGCGCGGGCGGCCAAGAACATGCCGGCCCTGGCCGGGCTCAAGCTCGGCGCGCCGTGGGATGACGGCGTCTCTGCCATGTTGATGCAATCGGGCGAGGCGCTCTCGTTGACTGGGGAGCCGCTGGCCCGGCTGCGCGCCGGCCAGGCTGCCAGGACGATCGCGGCCACTCCGATCCGCGCCAAAGACCAGGTGCTCGGGGTTCTGGTGGTCGGTCGGCGTTCGGACCACGCCTTCACCGAGCGCGAGCTGGCCTTGCTCTCGTCTGTGGCTGACTACGCCTCGATCGCATTGGTCAACGCTCGCCTGTTCCGTGGTCTCGAGGCCCGTGCCTCGCGTCTTCAGCGCTCGTACAACGACCTTGCTACCGGCAGTCTGACCCTCTCGGTCGGTCGTGAACTGACGATCCAGCTTGCCGGCGCGCGCTCGGCGCTCGAGCCGCTGCTCAGCGGTGCGCGGGGCGCCCTTGGGCAGCGTCAGATTGAAACCGGCAAGCAGACCCTCGAGCACATCGATGCAGCCCGGCGGCTGGCCGATGACCTCACCACGCTCGGGGAGGCCCCACAACGGCCCGCTAACCCGCGGCCTCTGGATCTGGCGGCGCTGGCACAGCAATCCCTGGCGCGGCTCGAATCCGAGGCCCGCCGCCTGGGCGTTGTCTTGCACGCCGACCTGCCGCCCTTCGTGCTCAAAGCCGCCGGTGATGCCGCTCAGATCTCACGGGTGATCGATCGATTGCTCGAGCGCGCGATCAAGGTGTCGCCACACGACGCCCAGGTCTGGGTGCGAGTGCGCAACAACAACGACGGCCTGTTGCGGCTGAGTGTGCAGGACGTCGGCGGGTCGTTCTCGGCCGAACAGGTCGCCGGTGCCTTGCGTGGCGCGCCCGGTCAGGTCTCGGCGCGCGATCCCGGCGCATTATCGCTGGCTGTCGTTCGTCAGATCGTTGAAGCCCATGGCGGAAAGATCTGGGCGGAGGCCGACCCGGCGCTGGGCGCCACTGTGCATGTGGGGTTGATCAAACTGTAGGTGTCTGGGGCGAGCCAGCGCATCTACGGTGCGATGAGCGGTTTTCCCGCCAATGGGCGTGGCTGTAGCCCTGTCGGGCATTAAGGCGGGAAGCGGGGTGCTCCGAGGGGCGGGGCATCGCCCC
>JAEURK010000214.1 GCA_016789175.1 Anaerolineales bacterium | reverse complement strand
GTCCGACGCGCCGTATGATCGCCCCTTGACCCAGCCCGCGCAGCACCCGCAACCATTCACACAGTGCCGGGCGTTGCCGCGTCCCAACGTTGGTCGGTGTCGGGCCGAGCTTCAATTGGATGAGAGTTTCCAGGAATCGACGCCCAACACTTGACGACATCCACCGCCATCGCGTAGGATCCAAATCAGTTTCTGCCAACTCTCGTCACCGACGAACCCTTGCGGGTCACCGACCTGCACCCACATCCATTCCTCTTCATCAGGCGATCGCTGGCGTCACCGGATCTTTGATCTGACGTCTCCGCACCGCACCGCGACTGTCGCTCTCGGGACGGCTTGTCCTGGCCCATCTCCGAGATACCACCGTCATGGTCCTGGCCACGCCCCTGCTTGACCGAGGTCGATCCCACGAGACATAGGCGATCTGAGCGTCAAAGTGGTTGCCGACCGAGGACACCCAGCGCCCATCGTCCCGTCAGCGTGGTGCGAATGATGTTCCTCTAGAGAGCACGCCGACGGAAACGGACGAGAGCGCCGCATCACCAGGGTTCACGGCTCACGCTGCGTCTCGGGCACGTTCCGCACGTCACACGCTTTCGAGTCAGCTCTTCTCGACAGGAGGGATATTTCGACTCATCCTATCGTTCTCTCATCGATCCGGTCCGTCGCCCCAAACCTTTACGGACCCCATAAAGCCCCGCAGCGATACCGCCTCGCTCGGGGGCTTTTGCGTTTCCGGACGGCTTCATTCCACGAGGAACACATGAAAAAGATCACCCTTTCCCTCCGTGAGCGTCTGATGTGGCAGGTCGCACTGACTGTGCCATTCGGGGTCGGTCTGTGGATCTGGGGATTGGCGCAGGCGCCCACCATCCTGTTGGCGCTGGCGGGTCTGTTCGTGCTACACGAGCCGCTGCATGTCGCCGGATACGCACTGGCCGGTCGACGCGCGCAACTCACCCTCCTGCGCGGGGGATTGCCCACGATCGCGGTGCGGGTCATCGAGCCGCTGCCGGTTGGGCGCTATCGGGTGGGGCTGTTGGCGCCGGCGGCCTGGATGTTGGCGACCTGCTTTGTCGGCCTGTCACTCGGCCAGAACGGCTGGGTCATCGCGGGTCTGGGCGGGCTTGCGTCCACCAGCTCCGATCTGGCGCTGGCCTGGAAGACCCGGTCGGTTCAAGGCATCGTGCAGGATCACCCCACCGATCTGGGCCCCCTGACTGGCTGATGTCGGTCCCCGGCGCGAGTCGCCTCACCCACTTCTCTCCGTTTCCACAAACCTGATCGTCGCCAGACGGTTCTCGCGACAGAGCGCTCGCGGTCGCCGCATCGCGCCGGTCGCCGGGCCGCGCTGAACTGCGCCGATCGCGGCGGCGGCGCGCCCCCACGCGAGACAGCCGGGCTATTCCCAACCGTTTTGGCTATTCCCCACTCATCGGGAGGATCCCATGGAGAAGCACGTCAAGCTGGTGCAGTTGATCGTCTTGAATACCGTCGCGGCCTTGTTCCTGGTGTTGGCCGCGGCGGCGGGCTGGCTGGTCATGCGAGGTGCCGAGCCAGATCTCGTTCAATGGATGCCGATCGTTGCGGCCACCAACACGGTGGTGATCTCAGGTGTGGGGGTCGGGGCGAACAAAGGCCCCTGGCCTCGGCGCGTGCTCATGGCACTGGTCTACGCCGTGATGGTGACCATTCTGTGGGTTGCAGCGGTCTTCGTCATCCGCCAGTTGTTCAACTGGCCTTCGATCTACCTGCCATTCGTGGGCCAAACCGCCAGCTTTGTCGGCACACTCATCATCGCCGTCAAGCAACTCTCAGACGGCTATAGCGCAGAGGAACGCGACCGCCAGATTATCGGTCTACGGCAGGATCTGGACGAACTGAAGGGGAAGTTAAACGACGGTCAGGCGGGAGGAAAGGGTCGCTCTCGCAAACAACGCAGGCCGCGGAGGAACTAACGCGGCCACAACACTACCACCATGAGGCCGACCGCGACGACGGTCACCAGAAAAGCGCCGATCGAGAGGAGGCTGATGTGGGTTTTGGTATCCATGATGAAATCCCTTTCAGACTGTAGCACCGGGTCAGCCGGCCGTCCATGACAGATCCCGGCGAGCGAACGGCATCACCCACGCCCGACGTCCCGTCCACCTCGATGCCGGCGCCCTCCGCTCCGAGTCGCCCGCCACTCAATGAACGACCATCTCCCAGGCGAGGCCCAGCCCCAACAAAACGACGAACGTTATCGACACCGACACCAATCCCCTAAACGAGAAGGGACCTTCTCCGTCCAGCCAATCCACAAACTCAGCCCCGTCATTCATGTAATCGACGAATAGATCCCACATGCGATCACGGTAGCACGCCGTCATCGCGCAAGTCAAGCAGGCCCGCCCCCACTGGCGGGTCTGCCGCATTTAAGGAGAGACCCCATGTCCGACCCCGACGAGATCGACCTCCACACGCAGATGCACATCGACCAGATCGCGCGCGCCTTGAAGGGCAAACGCCGTGTGTCGATCAAGCTGCTAGCGACCGCGGGCATCCTCGGCTTCGTCATCGTGGCGCCGCCTGGCCTGGTGTCCCACGAGGTCAAGGTGCTGCTGGAATTCACGAGCGGCGCGATTGGCTTGTACCGGATGTGGCGAGCGCTTGCGCCTCACTTCATGCCGCGCGCCAACAAGCGCGGCGAGCAGGTCGGCGGCGGACCGACGCTGCCGCCGGTCGTCACCCCGGATGTGTTGAGAAACGCGGACCGGATCAACGAGCGCCGCTATCGGCGCTTCATAGGCATCGACCCCACGGAGAAACCCTGATGCCAATCACCTCGACGGAGCGCGCGGCCTTGATGCGTCCAGGCACATTCCTCACATGGGTTACGGACGATGCCGGCGCCGCGCGCCTCACGCTCCTGCGACGCAAGAGCCGCAAGCCTGTCCGTGACGTTCAGGACCTGCTCAACCGCCTGCAGCAGGAACACGGTCTGCTCGAGGCGATCGAGGTCCTGAGACGGGCCTGCCGCCCGCGCGTCCTGCGCAGCGGACGGCAGCGCGGGCTGTCGCTCGATCCGTTGATCGATGCGGGATGCGATCCCGCACCGGTCGTCACGGTGACGGTCTCGACGCCTGCCCGGGAGGTCGTATGCAATCCCTGAATGCATCTCAACTGCGGGTGGCCCGCCATCCAGGCGGGCCGGCGCTGGTCTGGGGACCGCCCGGAACCGGAAAGACCTGGACCCTTCTGGCGTACCTGCTCGAACAGGTCAAAGCGGAGCGGCTGTGGCCCTATGACGTCCTCGTGCTGACCTTCAGCCGGCGGGCCGCGGCCGAGTTCCGCCTGCGCCTCTCCGAGGCGCTGGGCGACTCGGTTGACGTGGATCGGCTTGCGGTGCGCACGCTGCACGGCCACTGCTGGCACATTCTCAGCCGGCACCTCGCCGGCCGCACGGACCGGCCGCCGCGCGTGTACCTGCCCGCGATGGCGCTCTCCGTGCTCGCGCGGGCCGTGACCGACGTGATCCCAAACGGCGAAAGTGCCTGGAGCCTGGCCGAGCTCTGGGACCTGATCGCGCCGGCGCGCGAAGCCGGCCTAGGCCCCGAGCCCTTTCAGAAGAGCGACAGCGTCAATGAGCGCTTCGTCGGCGACGTCTACGCGGCCTATGACCGGCGGATGCGCGCCGAGAACGCCTGGGACTTCCCGGGCCTGATCTCGGGCGCCGTGCAATTAATCGAGAGTGAGCCCGGCCTCCTCGCGCAGTTGCAGGCGCAACACCCGGCCATCCTGGTGGACGAGGGCCAGGACACATCGCTGGCGCAGTGGCGGCTGGTGCGCTTGCTGGCCGGGCTGCGCCGGCAGGTCATGATCGTGGCCGATCCAGCCCAGGAGATCTATGCCTGGCGCGGCACGGACTGGGCGAGCCTGGAGGCGCACGTGCGCGACGCCTGGCCCGAGACCGCGACCCTGGCCCTGGACGAGAACTACCGCTCGGCCGCCCACATCCTGCGCTGCGGGACCGCGCTGCTCGACCCCGAGCGTTATCCCAGCGTGCGCGTCCGCGCGGTGCGTGAACCGGGACGCCCGGTCGAGATGGTGCGGCTGGCCGCGGACTCGGATGAGGCCGCGTTCGTCGTGAGACGCGTGCGGAGCTGGCTCGACGAGGGCCTCCCACCTCGCGAGATCGCGGTCCTGGCGCGTACCAGTCGTGGGCTGCAGCCGATCGCGCGGGGGCTCGAAGTCGCGGGTATCCCACGCGACCTCGTCGGCCGGCGGGGCCTGCTTGAGCTGCCGGAGGCACGCCATCTGCTCGCTTATCTGGCGCTGGCCGCGCTCGAGCCTGGGAACGCAGAGCGGCACCTGGGCACGGTGCTCAACGTGCCGCCGCGCGGGATCGGCCTCGTCGCGCAGCGCCTGATCTCGGGCGGCGACGCGCGTCCGACCTGGGCACAGCTGCGCCGCGCGGCGGCTGGCGAGCTGGTCGAACTCCGACCCGCCGCCCGCGCCGGCGTGACGCAGTTTCTGGAGCTCGTCGAAACGCTCCGCTTGCACGCGGCCCAAACGCCGCGGCAATCGCCGCAGGATCTGATCGACCTCATCCTCGCCCTCAGCGGTTATTACCGCTGGGTCTCGGGGCTGCACGAAGACGCGGCGGCGCTGGCCAATCTGGAGGTCTTGCGCGAACAGGCCGCCGCGCACGAGACGGTGCGTGACTTCCTCGAGTCGGTCGATCGGCGTCTCGCAGCCCAGGAGCAGGCGCTGCCGGGTGAGGGCGTGCAGCTCGCCACGCTGCATGCCGTGAAGGGCCTGGAGTATCAGGCCGTGATCGTGATCGGCTGCGAAGAAGGGCTGATCCCGCATCACAAAGCGACGAGCGACGCCGACCTGGAGGCCGAGCGACGCAATCTCTACGTGGCGTTGACCCGGGCGCGCGATCACGAGGTGTTGACCTGGTGCGCCGAGCGGGACGGGCGACGCCAGGTGCGCAGTCGCTTCCTCGGCGCATTGCCTCGCGACTGCGTGACCGAGAGCGGAGGACTCACCTATGGCGGACCTTGACCTGATCGCGCTGGCGCCGCGCTACGGCATCGCCCTGCAGCGCCGCGGCGCCCACTATGCGGCGTGTTGTCCCTTTCACGCCGAGAAGACACCGAGCTTCAAGATCCGGGTCGATCGTCCCACGCGCTGGCGTTGCTTCGGCGCCTGCGCCGCGGGCGGCGACGCCATCGACCTGGTCGGGCGGCTGCGCTTCGGCGCGGCCTGGAACGCGCGCGATCGCGATCAGTTCCGCGCAGTGCGAGACGAACTGGCGTCGGACATCGGATCTCTGGACCCCGCTCGAGGTCGGCGCCCCACCCTGCCGCAGCCGACGCGCGCAGCGCCGGTGACAGCCCCTGTCACGGTGAGCCAGAGACCGTGTGTCTCAACTCAGGCGCTCTACATCCTGGACAAAGCACTGGGTCTGTACGAAACCGAGCTCTGGGGCCTCGGCGGCGGACGTGCGACGCCGCTGCGCTATCTCCGCACCCGTGGCTTCACGGATGACACGCTGCGCCGCCAGCGGATCGGCTACTGCAGCGGCACGCAGCTGCTGACCACGCTCGAGTCGATCGGCTTTCCGGTGGAGGTCGCACGCGCCCTCGGGCTCCTCCATCCACGCCATGAGGGGGCGCGCGATCAAGGCGAGCGCGACCTGGTCGAGCATCTGCGCGGCCGGATCGTGATCGCGGACCTCGACGCGCGCGGGCGCGCCAGCTACCTCACCGGTCGCAAGTGGGCGCCGTGGCTGGGACGGTCCGGCAAATATCTGTGTCAGAAGGCGATCGCGCCGCCGCTCTATGGCCTGGCCCACCTCCCCGCGGACGGCTCGCCCGTGCTCGTCACCGAGTCGCTGGCCGACTGGCTGACGCTCCGCCAGTGGGGTTACGCCGCGCTGGGCACCAGCGGCACGGGTCTCTCGCTCGCCGGCGTGCGCGCGCTCCGTGAGCTCGGCCGGCCGCTTGTCTACGTCGTGCAGAACGACGACCCGGGCCGCGCCGCCGGCGAGCGCTGGCAGCAGGCCGTCGGTCGCGGCCGCGTGCTGAACACACCCGGGTCCGTCAAGGATGTGAACGACCTGCTCGTCGCCGGACGGGAGGTCGTGTTTCGAGACGAGCTGGAGGCGCTGCTCAGAAAGGAGAAGACTCCGCACCCTACCGCCACCTCCTAGCCGCCACGACTGCCTCAGGAGCATCGCCACCCGCAGCGAGGGCTCACACCTCAAACGCCCCAGGTGAGGCCTGGGGCGTTTCGTCTTTTGAAAGGAGCCACGATGTCCCTTCACGTCCATGCCATCCGTTCTCACCAGCATCAGGACGGTCCCGGCCCACGCAGTGTCGTGTGGGTCTCGGGCTGCTCTCTTCACTGTCCAGGCTGCATCTCCCCGCATCTCTGGGAGCGCGACCCGCAGTCCGCCACCACCGTTGAGGCGGTGCTGGCCGCGCTTGAACCGGGGCGCCTCGGCGGCGACGTCGGGGTCACCGTCGTCGGGGGCGAGCCCTTCGAGCAGGAGGACCTCGGCGCCTTGTGCGCCGCGATCGCGGCACGTTGGCCACGCGTGCCCGGCTTCCCACGGCTGATCGTCTACACCGGCTACACGCTCGCGCAGCTACGCCTCAACGCGAACGTCCTCACCGTCCTCGCCCACATCGACGTCCTCGTCGATGGCCCCTTCATCGCCGCGTTCGCGTCCCCCGATCTCGGCTATCGCGGATCGAGCAATCAGCGCGTGCTGGACGTCGCCGCTGCACGACAGCAGGCCACGGCACGGCAGCGTCACGCCGCGCAGGCCTCCACTCCCCCGTCGCTGGAGGACG
>JAEURK010000203.1 GCA_016789175.1 Anaerolineales bacterium | reverse complement strand
CGCGTTTTTGCGGTTGATCGTCCACGCCCTTCCGCAGACGGGGCACTGGGCCCCGGACGGCCATTCTACGGGATCAGAATTGCAGCCTGAGCACGTCGTACGGGCGGATCTGATCGCGCGTGATGTGCGGGTTCTGCGCGACGATCAGGCGGATGAGCCGATCGACCTCGGAGCTGTCTGACTTCTCGGTCAGCTTGAATTCGCGGCGCACGATCCCCATCAGGTGCTCATGCTTCTTGACGGTGTAGGTCCAGGTCTGCAAGGTCGTCGCCTCCACGAAATCGATGGTTCCGTTAGGTCGTTCTTGAGCGGGCCCATATCGAAGCTCAACAGCCGACGCTCAGGCGCGCGCGCTGATGTGGCTGCCAGGGATTCGCTTCAGACTAGGGCAGACGGTCGACAGAGTCAAGCGCGAAATGAACCCGCCGCCAGAAGTACACGCCCATACAACGCGTGGTCGACGGCCTGCGGGTCTTGTGACGCTTTTGAGACACCCGACCGCTAGGGTGAATGGGATGAGCACACCGGTCAGCAGCCCACACGGTCGCCGATGAACTGCATTGCCCTGACACTGCCTGTTTCGCCGAGTAAGGTCGAGGCCTGGCGTCGGTTTTGTCAGGAGTTGTCGGGATCGCGCTTGTGGGCCTATGTTGCGTCTCGGCGCACGCTCGGCGTAACGCACGAGCGCCTGGTGCTGGTCGAGACACCTGTCGGTTCGATGGTTGTGATGTCCCTCGATTCAGCCGATATCGAGGCCGCCCTCGGCAAGATCGTGGCATCCCGCCTTCCTTTTGATACATGGTATCGAGAACGGATGCTTGAATTGCACGGCATCTCGTTCGCCGACTACCAGCTTTATCGCGAGCCTCCGCCGTCGCCCATCAGCCAGGAATTGGTCCTCGAGTGGACGCTCCGCGCGGCCCACACTGACCGCTGATCGTGATCCGGCCTCCCCGGTAACGCTCTTTCGATCTCGACTGTCTGCCGGCCTGACCGCTTCGCGCCGGCATCCCCAAGGACGACTGGAATTTCGCCAATCGCGGATTCCGTCTTTGCGCGTCGCCGCACGGCCAGGGGCTGTTCGGCAGCGCCTGCGAAAGGCAGGACATGCTATGGCTTCAAACCCATCCACGCCCACGATCAAACGCATCGCCTTCATCGGTAACTATTCGCCGCGCCAATGCGGCATCGCCACGTTCACGACCGACCTGTGCGAGGCGATCGCCGGCGAATACCCCGACCTGACCTGCATCGCGTTGCCGGTCAACGACACCGAGGCCGGTTACGCTTATCCCGAGCGTGTCCGCTTCGAGTTGACCGAGAAGGATATCGACTCATACAGCCGCGCCGCCGATTTCCTGAATATCAACAGCGTGGATCTGGTCTGCTTGCAACATGAGTACGGCATTTTCGGCGGCCGGTCCGGCAGCCACATCCTGGCTCTGTTGCGCGAATTGCGTGTGCCGCTGGTCACCACCTTTCATACGATCCTGCGCGACCCCAGCCCGGATCAGCGCAGCGTCCTGACCGAGATCGCGGCCCTCTCCGATCGGGTGGTCGTGATGAGCCAGCGCGGCGCGACGTTTCTGCGCGAGATCTACCATGTGCCGGCCGAGAAGATCGATCTGATCCCGCACGGGATCCCGGACGTGCCGTTCGTCGACCCGAGTTTCCACAAAGACCTGTTCGGCGTAGAGGGTAAATCGGTCTTGTTGAGCTTCGGGCTGCTCTCGGCCAACAAGGGCATCGAAAACGTGATCGCGGCCCTGCCCGGGATCCTGGCTCACCATCCAAACGTCGTGTACATGATCGTGGGCGCCACCCATCCGCACGTCAAGCGGGTCGAGGGCGAGACCTACCGGCTGTCGCTGGAATGGTTGGCACAGGAACACGGCGTCGAAGAAAACGTGATCTTCTATAACCGCTTCGTCACGCTGGAAGAGCTGAACCAGTTCATCGGCGCGGCCGACATCTACGTCACGCCGTATCTCGATGAAGCCCAGATCGTCTCCGGCACCCTGGCGTACACGCTGGGGGCCGGCAAGGCCATGGTCTCGACGCCGTACTGGTACGCCGAGGAGATGCTGGCCCAGGAGCGCGGCCTGTTGGCTCCCTTCCGCGACCCTGCTGCGCTGGCGGATTGCGTGAACGATCTCCTCGGCAACGAGGCCAAGCGGCATGCCATGCGCAAGCGTGCCTACCTGTTCGGCCGCGACATGATCTGGCCGGTGGTCGCCCAGCGGTACATGGACAGCTTTACGCGTGCTCGCGCTGAACGCCGGCACTTCACCCGCCCCGGGTTCGCCGTCAAGCCGCTCGACCAGCGCCCAGGCGAGTTGCCCCCGCTCAAGCTGGATCATCTGCAACGGATGACCGACGAGACCGGCATCCTGCAGCACGCGGCGTTCATGGTGCCCAACTATCGCGAGGGCTACACGATCGACGACAATGCCCGCGCCCTGATCGTCAGTGTGCTGCTCGAGGAGTTGGGCCACGAGGATGCGCTGGGCCTGGCCTCGCGTTATCTGGCCTTCGTCTGGTACGCCTTCAACACCGAGACCGGGCGGTTTCGTAACTTCATGAGTTACCAGCGGGAATGGCTCGAGGAGAGCGGCTCAGACGATAGCCATGGGCGCGCGCTCTGGTCGCTGGGGACGGTGCTGGGTCGGTCGTCCTTGCCGGCGCTGCGCAGCATGGCCGGCTGGCTGTTCGAGCGGGCGCTGCCGGCCATCCTGGCCACCACCAGCCCGCGGGCCTGGGCCTTTGCCCTCATCGGTCTGCATGAGTATCTGCAACGGTTTGGCGGGGACCGAATGGCGGCTCAGGTTCAGGAAACGCTGGCTGGGCGATTACTTGATCTGTACACACGTCAGCGCACGGACCAGTGGCGTTGGTTCGAGGACGGGCTGACGTACTGCAATGCCGCGCTGCCGCATGCCCTGCTGTTGGCCGGGCAATCGCGGGGGGATGCCGCCATGACGGCTGCGGGCCTCGAGTCGCTCGAATGGCTGTCCGAGATCCAGCGCACGGATGTGACCGGCAAGCACTTCGTGCCGATCGGATCGAATGGGTTCTATCAGCGCGGCGGCGAGCGCGCGCGGTTTGATCAACAACCGGTTGAGGCCCAGGCCACGATCTCGGCCTGTCTCGAGGCCTACCGGATCACCGGCGAAGCCCGTTGGCGCAAGGGCGCGCGCCGGACGTTCGCTTGGTTTCTCGGGCGTAACGACCTCAGCCTGCCGATCTATGACTCCATCACGGGCGGCTGTCGCGACGGTCTGCACCCCGACCGGGTGAACTCCAACCAGGGCGCCGAATCGACGCTGGCCTACCTGCAGGGTCTGCTCGAATTGCGTCTGGCTGAGGATGCCTATCGCGCCCGCCAGCTCGAGGTGGCCCCGGTCGCGCAGCCCTGACCTCCTTCACGAAATGAAACGAGTCGGCACGAACGATCCCTATTCATGACTGCTCAGCCAGCAGGCAGTGGGGCGAAAAACCAGGGTGCGGGGGGGGGGGGGGGGGGCGGCCGCGGCGCCCCCCGCGGGGTGTGCCAGGGAGGACG
>JAEURK010000190.1 GCA_016789175.1 Anaerolineales bacterium | reverse complement strand
CGCACCGGCTTTGCCGGGCAACGCTACATCACCCGCCGGGTGGGTGTGCAGTCTTATCACGATCGTTACGACGATTACCTCGCCTTTCTCGAGCCGCGCCTGGTCGAGGCGCGCCGGGTGCTCACGCCCGACGGTTCGTTGTACTTCCACATTGACTATCGCGAGGTCCACTACTGCAAGGTGCTGTTGGATGGTCTGTTCGGACGCGACAGCTTCCTGAACGAGATCATCTGGGCCTACGACTATGGCGCGCGGACGCGGCGCAAGTGGCCGCCCAAGCACGACAACATCCTCTGGTACGCGCGCGACCCGAAGCACTACGTCTTCAACGTCGACGCCATCGACCGGATCCCGTATATGGCGCCCGGGCTGGTCGGGCCCGAGAAGGCTGCGCGCGGCAAACTGCCGACCGACACCTGGTGGTTGACCATCGTCAGCCCGACCGGAAAAGAGAAGACCGGTTACCCGACCCAGAAGCCGCTCTCGCTGCTGCGGCGGATCATTGCGGCTTCGTCGGACCCTGGTGATCTGGTGCTCGACTTCTTCGCCGGATCGGGCACGACCGGCGTCGCCGCCGCCGAACTCGGCCGCAGGTTCATGCTGGTTGACCGGAACGCGCCGGCGGTGCGTGTCATGCGGCGGCGCTTTGCCGGGCAACCGGTCGATTTTCGCAAGCTGTGACGCCATGCTCTCCTTCAGCCTCAACCACACGAACTTCATGGTGCGCACGGCCGGTATCGCCGTGCGCGACGGGCATGTGTTGCTGCAGCGCCTGACGGATCAGTCGTTCTGGTTCACGCCCGGGGGCCGGGTCGAGATCGATGAGAGTTCGCCCGAGGCGCTGTTACGCGAAATGCGTGAGGAACTCAACGCCGAGGTCCAGGCCGAGCGCCTGTTATGGATCGTCGAGCACTTCTTCATCGACGAACGTCTGGCGCGCTTTCACGAGCTTGGTCTGTACTGGCTGATGACCTTCCCCGACGACTCGCCCTGGAACACGCTCGCGGGTGTGCGCAGCGTGCAGGTCGACGGGCATGCGATGGAGTACGCCTGGCGCCCGATCGCGGATCTGGCGAAGATCACGGTGTATCCCGAATTTCTTCCGGAAGGCCTGAAGCAATTGCCGACCACACCCGAACACGTCATCCTCCGACGCCGGGCACCGGAAGTCGGTGCTCCGGCGTGACCGAGCGAGACGTCCCTACTGCGCGCCCGGCCCGGCCGTGGCCTCTGATCGGATTGTTGTTCGGCATCCTGGGCATGGGCTGCTCGGCGATCTTCGTCCGTTGGGCGGGTGCGCCCGGTGCGGTCAGCGGCTTCTATCGCATGGCCCTGGCTGTCGTGGTCTTCGGCCTGCCCTTCGCCGTCTCGGTGCGGCATCAGCCGGTTCGGAGTCGGCGCGCGAAGTGGATGGCGGTGCTGGCCGGCCTGTGCTTTGCCGCCGACCTGTCGTTGTGGAACCAATCGGTGTTGATGACTTCGGCCGCTAACGCGACCTTTCTGGGCAACACCGCGCCGTTGTGGGTCGGCCTGGCGACCTGGCTGCTGCTCAAGCAGCCGCTCAAGCGCGGATACTGGATCGGCCTGGCTGTCGCGCTGGGCGGCGCCTTTGTGTTGGTGGCCGGCGACTTCTCGTTAGGAGGGCAGGCGGGCCTGGGCGGCCTCTTCAGTCTGATTGCGGGCGTGTTTTACGCCGGTTACTTCCTGGCGACCCAGCAGGCGCGGGTCGGGATGAGCGCGTTGACGTCGTGGTGGCTGTCAGCCCTGGCGAGCCTGACCGCGTTGTTGGCTGTGGCGCTGGTGTTCGGGCAGTCGCTGGTCGGGTATGCGCCGCAGACTTACGTGTGGATGCTCGCCGTCGGCCTGTTCACGCAGATCGGCGGCTATCTGCTGGTGAATTACGCCCTCGGGCATCTGCCGGCATCGATCGTGTCGATTGTCCTGCTGTTGCAGCCGATCGTCACGCTCGCGCTGGCCGTGCCGCTCCTGGGCGAATACCCGGACAGCCAACAGGTTGTGGGTGGGGTGTTGTTGCTCCTCGGGGTGTGGATCGTTAACCGATACGGACACTAGAGACCGGGAGTGCCCCGATGTACCCCGATGTCGTCGACATCGGGGTACATCGGGGCACTCCCGGTCTCTAGGAAGAAAAACAGGAGTAAAATAATCTAAATTACTCGCGCGTGAGTTTGAGGTCACGCCTACCTGCCATGACCCACCGTCTGGCTGATCGACTCTCCGCAGCGCGGCGGCGCCGCTTCGTGGGGCGGGCCGCTGAGTTGGCCCTGTGGAAGGCCGCCCTCCAGACAGACCATCCTTCGTTCCAGTTACTATATCTGTTCGGCCCAGGCGGCGTGGGCAAGACGACCCTGCTGACCGAATATGCGCGCCTGTGCGCGGAGGCCGAGGTGACCGCGCTGCTGATCGATGCGCGCCAGGTCGAGCCCGCCCCGGAGCCCTTTCTTCAGGCGATCGGACGGGCCTTGAGCCTGCCCGAGGGAGCCTCGGTGCTCGAGGCCCTGGCCGCCGGCCGCCATGCGCTGTTGCTCGACACCTGTGAACGATTGGCGCCGTTGGATGCCTGGTTGCGCGAGACGTTTCTGCCGGAGCTGCCCGAGCTCGTCCTGGTCGCTATGGCCGGGCAGCACCCACTGCCCGCGGCCTGGCGCGCCGATCCCGGCTGGCAGGCGCTCACCCGGGTCGTTTCGCTTCGCAACCTTGCTCCCGAAGAGAGCCGTACCTTCCTCACCGATCAAGGCCTGCCGGATGACCAGTTGCCGGCCGTGCTCGGCTTCACTCATGGACATCCCCTGGCGCTTTCGCTGGTCGCCGATACCTTTCGACAGCGCTCTGGCCAGTCCTTCCAGCCCGAAGCATCGCACGACGTGGTGCGAGCCCTGCTCGAACGCTTCATTCAGAAGGTGCCGAGCCCAGCGCATCGCGCCGCGCTCGAGGCCTGCAGCCTCGTGCGGGCCTTGACCGAGGGCTTGTTGACCACGATGTTGGGCACCGCCGACAGCCATGATCTGTTTGCCTGGTTGCGCGAGCTTTCGTTCATCGAAAGCGGACCCGATGGACTGGTTCCCCACGAACTTGCCCGCGACGTCCTCGGCCGTGATTTGCGTTGGCGTCATCCGGATTGGTACGCCGAGTTGCATCGGCGCGCGAGGCAGGACTACATCGCGCGCCTCCACACGTCATCCGGTGTTGTTCAGCAGCGGGTACTGCTCGATTTGATTTATCTCCATCGGGACAACGCTGTCGTGCGGCCAATGTTCGAGTGGGACGTCGACGGCCAGTGGCGGGTCGAGGCGTTCGTGCCCGCCGATCGGGAGGCGATCCTGGCCATGGTGGCCCGGCAGGAAGGTGAGACTGCAGCCGGGTGGGCCGGCTTCTGGCTCAACCGCCAACCAGCCGGCGCCTGTGTGATCCGAGATGCGGCCGGCGCCAGCGTGGGATTCATGCAGACGCTCGCGCTCGAGGCCGCAGCGGCGACGGATCGCGATGCGGACCCGGCCACGCGTCTGGCCTGGCGCTTCCTGGAAACGCACGCGCCTTTGCGCGGTTCTGAGACGGCCACGTACTTTCGAACCTGGCTGGCGCGTGACACGCACCAGGCCGTGTCCGCGGTCCAAAGCCTGTTGTTCGTGTTGGCCGTGCGCCACTATCTGGTCACCGCCAACCTCGCCTTTCACTTCTTCCCCTGCGTCGACCCCGAGGCCTGGGGGCCGGTCTTCGCCTACGCCGACCTCGATCGGCTCCCGGAGCTCGACTTCGCGATTGATGGATGTCGACACGGCGTCTACGGGCACGATTGGCGCATCCGCCCGGCTCCGGCCTGGCTGACGTTGTTGGCCGAGCGCGAGCTGTCGCCGACGGTTCCGGCCGCGCGCGACGCCGCCCAGGTTGCGCCTCTGGTGGTCCTGGGCGCCGAAGACTTCGGTCAGGCTGTGCGCGCTGCTTTGCGCGACTACACCGCACCGGATCTTTTGCGCGGCAACCCGCTTCTTCGCTCCCGCGTGGTATTGGAGCGGAGCCGCAAAGCGCCGGATGAAGCCGCCCGAATCCCGGCGCTGCTCGACCTGCTCCGACGGGGCGCCGAGCCGATGGCGAACTCGCCTCGAGATGCAAAGTTGTACAAAGCGCTCGAGGCCACGTTTTTCAAGCCAGCAGCCACTCAAGAACAGGCAGCCGAGCGGCTCGACCTGCCTTTCAGCACCTATCGGCGCCACCTCAAGGCCGGGCAGGCGCGCTTGATCGATTGGCTCTGGAAACTGGAACTGGGCGCCGGTTAGGTCGGCTCGCGGTCAGGTGATCAGAAATTGAGCAGTTTTTGGACTGGTGATCGATCCGCCTGCCGTCGTACGCTATCGGCATGATCGGCCGCCCAAAGGACCGGGCCCGAGGAAAACGAAGGTGTGACCCATGGATCGACCAAACCCATCCGCCGCGGCAGTCGGTCGCCCAGATCCCTCTGCCAACGGCGCCAACCCGGCTATCCCATCCAATTGGGAGGTGGCCAACAGCCTGATGACGGCCTGGAACGCGCATGACGCGCGAGCCGTTGCCGCCTGTTACGCGGCCGATTTTGTCGGCGACGACATCGCCCTGGCCGAGCCGCAGCACGGCCCCGAAGACATCCGGCGCCTCACCCTGTACTACCTGCGCGCCTTCCCAGATCTTGAGGTCACGGTCGACGCCAAAGCCATCGATGGTGATGTGGTCGTCCTGGTTTGGACACTGACGGGTACCCATCGCGGCACCTTCATGAACATCCCGCCGACCGGACGCCCAACGTCGGTCCGCGGCACCACCTATCTGACGATCCGCGACGGCTTGATCCGGCAAGCCACCCGGATCTGGGATCTCGCCGGACTATTGCGCTGCATGGGGTTGCTCCCCGAGCTGTAACCATGACTCGTTCGGTCGACTACCACTTCATCACCACCTGGCGCGTGCCCGGCACCTGTGCCGAGATCTCGCAGATCCTGGCGGATGCGCGTGGTTTGACGCGCTGGTGGCCGTCGGTGTACCTCGAGGTCGAGGAGCTTGCGCCCGGCGGCCCGGACGGGCTGGGACGGGCGATCCGATTGTTCACAAAGGGTTGGTTGCCCTATACGCTGCGCTGGTCATTCGTCGTCACCGAGTCGAACGCCCCGCACGGATTCAGTCTGGAAGCGTCCGGCGATTTTGTCGGGCGTGGGCTCTGGCGCTTCGAGCAGGCGGGCGAGACGGTCGTCGTGACCTACGACTGGCGCATCGAGGTCGCCAAGCCGGTGTTGCGCCAACTGTCGTTCCTGCTCAAGCCGATCTTTTCGGCCAACCATCGCTGGGCGATGCGCATGGGCGAGATCAGCCTGATCCGTGAGATCGCGCGCCGCCAGGCCGCCACGCCTGAAGCTCTGGCGCGCATCCCGGCGCCGCCGGGACCCACCTTTGCGACCTGGATCCCTCGGAACCCGCAGCCACTACAGCCTCGGGTGAGCACAGGCAGCGACTGATAGCAGCGGTGCTCGCGCCCTCGGGAGGTGAACGGTGAAGTGCAAATCCCCGCCCCCGATCCTTGAGCGTCTGCAGAGTGCACTCAATGACCATGACGTGACGGCGCTCGCCGATTGTCTCCAGGCGGGCTACGTCAACACGCATCCGGCTCACCCCGAGCGCAACACACTCGGGCGTGAGACAGCCTGCCAGCGGTGGGCGGCGACATTTGCCTGCGTGCCCGATCTGCGAGCTGAGCTTCTGCGTTTCGCGCAGTCCGGATCGACACTCTGGACGGAGTGGGTCTTCAGCAACGACTCTGCCTGCGGCCCGGTGTATCGAGCCGGCGGCGTGATGATCTTCGGCCTCCAGGGCGACCGGATCGCCTGGGCCCGCACGTTCACGGAGGCACAGCCGTTTGAGGGTCCGGATTGGGATCGGATCCTCGACGAGGCGCTGCAGGCAGGATGCAGCGCTCTCGATCGTCGGACCGATGATCTGGCGGCCGGGAGCGAGGGATAACGGCGGCGTACGACCGCTCTCGAAGGAGACACCGATGCCGGCACGACCATTTGCCTTTGACCCCGAATGCGTGGCCAGGTTCGAGATGGAGAACTATCAGGCTTACTACCGGCGGCGCTGGGGGCAATTGGCCCGCGCGACGATCGGATTGATGCGGGCGGCCTTTGGGTTCAATCGGCTTGACGCCGTCTATGCCGCTTACCTGGTGGCCAGAGCCGAGCTGGCGTTCGCGCCCTTTCCCCACAACGACAGTCCACGCGCCGAAGCGTACATGCGGCGCTTCTACGGGTTGCTCAAGGCCCGTCACGGTGTCGCGATCGACGTCGACCAGGCGGCCCGGCTCGACGTGCGCTGGTGGCAGGTGCACCGAGATCATTTCGCCTCCGATGATCTGGGCCCACTGACCGAGGCCCTGGTCGAGTGGATGGCTGCAGTCTACCGCCTTGATCGTGAGCGGCTGCGCGCGACTGCCCGTCTGCGGGCGTACGGCATATGGTGCTCCGATCGTTGGGTTCGGGCCGGACTGCCCGACCACAGCCCCTGGCTCGCGCAAGAAGCGCGCGCGTTGACGCAGAGCTATCGGGCCTTGCGGGATGCCATCCGGCCGCCGTCGGTCGTCGAACCGTTATCTTTCCCTGAGCCGCACGAGCCGGCACCGGCCGTCGCGGGTGGCGTGCCCACCTCGGGCGGCAGCGCATTTCTCGATGTGTCGGGTGACGAGCGGGCTCACGCCTGACTGTGCCGGAGGCTATGTGAACGAGACCATCGATACCGTCATTATCGGCGGGGGCCAGGCCGGATTGAGCGTCAGCGCGTGTCTGACGCAACTCGGGCGCCCGCACATCGTGCTCGAGCGAGCGGCCGAGATCGGCTCGGCCTGGCGCCATCAACGTTGGGACTCCTTTACGCTGGTCACGCCCAACTGGATGATCCAGCTTCCCCACGGGGCTTATGCCGGCCCGGATCCGAATGGATTCATGCAACGCGATGAGGTCGTGGCATACCTTGAGCAGTACGTAGCGCGTCTGGGGTTGCCTGTGCGCACCGGCTGCGCCGTGAGCGCCGTCGACCCACAGGGCGGTGGCTTTGTCGTCCACACGCCCACCGGCGACATTGCTTCCTCGAACGTTGTCGTCGCCACGGGGTCGTTCCAAAGCCCGAAGCTGCCTGCGTGCGCGCACAACGTGCCGGAGGCCATCGTCCAGGTCCATTCGAGTCAGTATCGAAACCCGCAGGGTTTGCCACCCGGTGCTGTGCTCGTCGTCGGGTCGGCGCAATCGGGCTGTCAGATCGCCGAGGAGCTTCTCGAGAGCGGCCGACGCGTCTTCTTGTGCGTCGGAACGGCCGGCCGGCTGCCACGGCGTTACCGAGGCCGTGACTCGATGGACTGGTTCCACACCGTTGGAGGCCTGGACCGGACTGTGGATAAACTTCCTTCGCCGAAGGCCCGCTTCAGCGGCAATCCGCATCTCACCGGCAAGAACGGCGGGCACACCCTCAACCTTCACCGCCTGGCGCGCGATGGCGTGGTGTTACTCGGACGGCTGCTGGATGTGCAGGCCGGCCGGGTTGAGCTGGCGCCGGATCTCAAAGAGAATCTGGCGCGCGTGGACAAATTCGAGGCCGACACATTGAAGCAATTCGATGACTACATCGCGGCCCACGGTCTGGACGCTCCCACCGAAGACGTGCCGCACTTGCAGGACGGTTTTGGCTGTGATTTGATCACCCAACTCGATTTGGCCGAGGCCGGGATCTCGGCCATCGTCTGGGCGACGGGCTTCAGCTACGACTATCGCTTTGTCAGGCTGCCGGTTTTCGATGACGCCGGCTACCCCATCCAGACCCGGGGCGCTACGACGTATCCCGGGTTGTACTTCGTCGGCTTACACTGGCTACACAAGGCGAAGTCAACGCTGTTGCTCGGCGTCGGTGAAGATGCGCAGGCGGTTGCCGACTTCATCGCGGGTCGGGCCCCGATCAAGCCCGCCGTTTGACGCTCGCCCGTGGGACCGGTACACTACTTCCGGCTGAGCCCAGACGCTTGGCCGGGAGCCATGATGCCTTCTATCCTTCTCGATGAAATCAATGAGCAGCCTGATGTGATGGCGCGGTTGTTGCGCGAGCAGGCGACACCGATCGTGCGCCTGGCCGCCGCGATGCGCTCGGCCGACATCGATCGCGTCCTGATCGCGGCGCGCGGCACATCCGACAATGCCGCCCGATTTGCGCAGTACCTCTTTGGGGCGCACAATCAGCTGCTCGTGGCGCTGGCAGCGCCATCGCTGTTCAGCCGGTTCGAGCAGGCGCCGCGCCTGCGGCACACCCTGGCCATGGGGATCTCGCAATCCGGGCAGTCGCCGGATATCGTCGGTGTGCTGGCGGCAGCGCGCCGGCAATCCGCCCCGACCGTCGCGCTGACCAACACCCCCGGGTCGCCGCTGGCGGCCACCGCCGACCATGTGATCGACCTGTGTGCCGGCGTCGAGCGCAGCGTCGCCGCCACGAAAACATATACAGCGGCGCTCGGGGCCCTGGCGATGCTGTCGGCGGCGATGGGGGCCGCTGAGCTCGCGACCGGGCTCGATGCCGCGCCGGCCGCGATGGCGGAGGCGCTGGGTTCGGCATCGGCCGCCCGGGTCGCGGCCCAAGCCCTGGCGCCGGCCAGTCGCTGCGTGGTGCTCGGCCGGGGCTACAACTATGCGACGGCTTTCGAGCTCTCGCTCAAAGTCAAAGAGCTGACCCATCTCCTGGCCGAACCCTACTCGAGCGCCGATTTCATGCACGGCCCGATGGCCGTGATCGAGCCGGGTTTCCCGGCCGTGGTGATCGACATCGGCCCGACCTTCCGCGATGAGTTCACCGAGCTGCGTGCCGCGCTGAGTCGGCAACGCGCCACTGTGGTTGTCCTGACCGACCAGCCGGATCAGAGCCGTGCGGGTGAGATCGTGATCCCGGTGCCGACCAGCCTGCCCGAGGCGCTCTCCCCGTTGGCCGCGATCCTGCCGGCACAGTTGCTGGCCTATTATCTCGCGCACGCACGCGGGCTGGATCCCGATCAGCCACGCTCGATCCACAAAGTCACCGAGACGCACTGAGGCGATCTCAATCAAAAAGGCCGCGATTGGACCTCTCCAATCGCGGCCTTTTGTGTAAGTGTGTCATCCGGCTACGGACACATGTAGCCGTACTTGGGCGGGCACTCGTCGATCGGCGGCTCGAAGATGTCGGTCGCCGTGGGCACCGGCGTTTCAGTCGGCGGGACGGGCGTGGGTGACGGCGGCACCGGTGTCAACGTGGGCGGCACGGCCGTGTTGGTCGGCACGGCCGTCGCCAGGCCCGGTGTGCGGGTCGGCTTGACTTCCTGCGTAGCGGTTGGCGGGATCTTGGTGTCCACCGGCGGCACGGAGGTCGGGGCCGCTGTCGGAGCGGGTGGCGGGACGGTGTCGGTCGGATTCGGCGCGACTGCCGTCGAGGGCAGTGCGGTCGGCCACGCCTGAACCACATCCGGCGTTGCGCTCTTCAAGATCGGCCGGCGCGTGGCCGTCGACGTGCGGGTGGCGGTCGGCGTCGGGCTCGGCTCTGTGGCAGTGGCGGTCAGGGTCCGGGTCGGGGAAGGCGACGAGGTCGGCGTACCCGACGGCAGCACCTCGGCCCGCGCGCCGCCCAGTGTGTCGAGATCGAGCAGGGCAGGCACCGCGGCGTTGACCGGCGTGCCGCCGACGCTCCCCGGCTGCCAGGGCATCCCAAACGCGGCCGTGCCGGCCAACGCGGCCAGGCCCATCGTCATGGCCATGATGGCGGCGCCGGCCGAGCCAAACAGCCAGGCGCGGCCGACATGCGCGACCGAGTTGCGGGGCACCAGCAGGGTCGGCCCGGGCTCAACCGGCAGGACGGCGAGCTCCTCGACCCGCTCGCCCGTTAGCAGCTGGTCAATCGCGCGCGCAAAACGCCCGGCGGATGCGTAACGCTCCTGCGGGCGCTTGGCCAGAGCCATCCGGATCACGCCATCGCCGGCGCGGCCGAGATCGGGCCGGCTGGCGCTCAGTTTTGGGATCGGGTCGTTAAGGTGCGCGAGGCTAAGCCCAAACGGTGTGTCGGCCGTATACGGCGGCTTGCCCGAGAGGATCTCGAAGACGATGACGCCCAGACCGTACACGTCGCTGCGGGCGTCGATGTCGCCCCGTGCCGTCGCCTGCTCCGGGCTCATGTACGCGGGCGTGCCGACATAGGTTGCGGTGGTCAGGGCCGCCGACGCCAACGTCATCTTGGCGACGCCGAAATCGGCCAGATAGGCGTTGTCGTACTCGTCGAACAGGATGTTGTTGGGCTTGAGGTCGCGGTGGATCAGGCCGGCTGCATGGATATGATCGAGGGCCGAAGCCAGCTGGCGCACGACCTCCCGGATCCGGTCATCGGTTATGCGCGAGCGCTGCATGCGCTCGGCCAGCGTGCCACCGGACAGGTAACGCATGGCGATGTACGGCTGATCGTCATCGTCGCCATGGTCCAGCACGGCCACGATAGCAGGGTGATTTAAGCCGCGCGCGGTTTGCGCCTCACGTCGGAAGCGCTCGAGGAAATCCGGGTCGAAGGTGAATTGGCGCGGCAGGACCTTGAGCGCCACTTGCTCGTGCGTGGCGACATGCCTGGCGAGATACACCACAGCCATGCCGCCGCGGCCGATTTCGCGCAGGATTGTATAGGGTCCGATGCGCTCGGGCAAAGTCATATATCCCCCAAAGATCACATTATATCGACGGATATCGACCGAGTCGGTCGGTACTTTGCGGGGATATCCGGTTTGAAAATCGTTTAGCTCGTAAAGGAGGGCCGGTTCGTTCAGAGAACCGGCCCTCGCTTGCGGATTTTGCGCCCACCGGTTCCCGGAGGCTCAAGGCCTGGCGAACGGCAGAAAAAGCTTATACAGCATGGTCGTGTCGGTCATGGGGCCATGCGTGGCTTCGTGCGCCTGAGTGCCGACGGTGACCAGCCAGTACCACCCGGTGCCGGCCCTGATTCGAACGAGCTCATGTTATCCTGCCCGGATGCCTTCAAAGGATCTGCTTACCGCCGAGTTTCCGACATCATCAGAGCTACCCGACTCTGAGCGCGCGCGACAGCTGGCCGCTCTACACAGCGCCTTGCGGGGCTGTCGTAAATGCCTCGAAGCCGGCCATGCCATCACGCCACCGCCGGTCGTGCATGGCGTTTTCGGCGCGCGTGTGATGACGATCGGCCAGGCCCCGGGCCCGACCGAGGTGGTCGCGCAGCGCCCGTTCAACGCCGGCAGCGGCAGACGCTTGTTTCAATGGCTGGGGCAGGCCGGCTTTGACGAAGCCAACTTCCGGGCCACGCAGGCGATGGTCGCGGTTACGCGCTGTTACCCTGGCAAGGGCAAGGGCGGCCATGGCGATCGGGTGCCCGGCAAAGACGAGCAGGCATTGTGTCGGCCGTGGCTCGAGCAGGAGCTGGCGCTCATCCAGCCGCAGCTGATCATCCCGATCGGCAAGCTGGCGATCGGGCTTTTCTTCGATCTCGCGCTTGCGCTCGAGGATGTGATCGGGACCCGACATGAGATCAACGGCCGCGTCGTGATCCCGCTGCCGCACCCCAGCGGCGCCAGCACCTGGCCCAACAAGCCCGAGAACGCCGAGCGCATCCAGCGCGCGATCGCGTGGATCGCCGCCGAGCGCCGGCGGGTGTTTGGCGGGTGAGGTAGGCGAACCGCGAAGAGCGCAAGGACGTTTTTCTTTGCGCTCTTCGCGTCTTCGCGGTTCCGTCTTCGACTTGCTTGACTCATCCGGAACGAAACTCCTATAATCGTCAAACTGGTCTAGACCAGTCCAGGGCAAGTCGCCTCGTCAAAGGACACCCCCATGATCGTCGTCGGAATGATTTCGGGCACATCGGCGGATGGCATCGAGGCGGTCGTGACGCGCCTGGAGGGCGCGCCGCCGACCGTACGCTGGGAGCTTCTCGCGCATCGGCACGTGCCCTATGCACCCGAGCTGCGGGCCGAGGTCTTCGCCTGCTTTCGCCCCGAGACCGGCACGGTCGACCGCTTGTGCGCGCTCAACTTCGCCCTGGGCCGGGCATTCGGCGCAGCCGCGCTCGAGGCCATCGCCGCCGCCGGGCTCACGCCGCTCCAGGTTGACCTGATCGGCAGTCATGGCCAGACGCTCTGGCACATCGCCGACGGCCCGCAGGCCTCGACGCTTCAGCTTGGTGAGCCGGCCGTGATCGCCGAGGTAGCGGGCCTCCCGGTCGTCAGCAATTTCCGCACGCGCGACATGGCCGTCGGCGGCCAGGGCGCGCCCCTGGCCTCGTATCCCGACACGATCCTGTTTCGACACGAGCGCCTGACCCGCGCCGTTCAGAACATCGGCGGCATCGGCAATGTGACCTATCTGCCGCCGGACGGGGTCGGCGCACTCGGCTTCGACACCGGGCCCGGCAACATGCTGATGGACGACGCCGTCCAACGCCTGACGGGCGGCGCCGAGACCTATGATCGCGACGGCCTCCGGGCAGCGCGGGGCACCGTGCACGCGGGCCTGTTGGCCGAACTGCTCACCGAGCCGTATCTGCGCCTGGCACCGCCTAAGACGACCGGGCGCGAGTTGTTCGGCGCCCCCTACGGCGCCCAGGTTTGGGCACGCGCCGACGCGCTGGGCCTCTCCGGCGATGATCGCCTGGCCACGCTCACGGCCTTCACGGCCCGCTCGATCGCCCAGGCCTATCGCGACTTCCTGCCGACGATGCCCGATGAGGTCTACGTCTGCGGCGGCGGGGCACATAACCCGACTTTGATGCACAGGCTGCGCGCAGAGCTCGCGCCGGCCCGAGTCGAGCCGATCGACGCGCTTGGCCTGCCGAGCGAGGCGAAGGAGGCCCAGTTCTTCGCCGTTCTGGCCTACGAAACCTGGCACGGCCGGCCCGGCAATCTGCCCGAGGCCACCGGCGCCGGCCGGCACGTGATCCTCGGCAACCTCACGCCCGGGCCGTACACGCCGGTTTCGCCGCAGGCGCCGAGCGCGCTGACCGAGGCGCGCAATCCGCAGACCGAGCACATCGACGAACTCTCCACGGCCGAGCTGGTGCGCGTGATCAACGCCGAGGATTCGCGCGTCGCGCCGGCCGTGGCGGTCGAGCTGCCGCGCATCGCCGAGGCCATCGACCGGGTCGCCGAGCGCATGCGAGCCGGCGGGCGCCTGATCTACTTCGGCGCGGGCACGTCCGGCCGGCTGGGTGTGCTCGATGCGGCCGAATGCCCGCCCACATTCGGCACGGCGCCCGACGAAGTGGTGGCGCGGTTGGCCGGCGGCGCTCCGGCGATCACGCAATCGGTCGAGGGCGCCGAGGACGATCCTGCGGCCGGGGCGCAGGCTATCGCCGAGCTGCAGGTCACGGCAACCGACTCGGTCATGGGCATCGCGGCCAGCGGCGGCACGCCGTACGTCCTGGGCGCTTTGCAGGAAGCCCGGCGGCGCGGCGCTTTGACGCTGAGCCTGGCGTGCAACCGCCCGTCGGCGGTCGAGGCGCTGGCCGACGTCGCAATCGCGCCGTTGGTCGGGCCCGAGGTCGTGACCGGGTCGACCCGGCTCAAGGCCGGCACCGCGCAGAAACTGGTGCTCAACATGCTGTCGACAGGCGTCATGATCCGCCTGGGCAAGACACTGGGAAACCTGATGGTCGACGTGCGCCCGATCAATGCCAAATTGCGCGAGCGCGCCCGGCGCATCGTGTCCGAGGCCTGCGACCTGAGCCCGGGCGACTCAACGGCACTGCTCGAGCGCTGTGGCGATGAGGTCAAGACCGCGATCGTCGTCGGGCGCACCGGGCTCGACCCCGCAGCCGCACGGGCGCAACTGGCCGCCGCCGGCGGACGGATCCAGGCCGCCATCCGCGCGAGCACAGGCGAGTAGCCAGCGCAGTTCTGCCCGCCAGGGTTGAACGGCTCAACGAGTGGAAAGGTGAGAGCCACCCATGCCACACGATTACCTGCTGGGCGTCGATGGCGGCGGGACACAGACAACGGCTCTGGTAGCCGACGGCGCCGGCCGGGTGCTGGGTCGCGGCGGGGCGGGCAGCTCGAACCTTCACGCTGCCGGCGAGGCCGCTGCTATGACGGCGCTTGAGGCCGCCATCTCGGAAGCCTGCTTGGCCGCCGGGATCGCGCGCGGCGACCTGCGGGCGGCCTGCCTCGGCCTGGCCGGCGCGGCGCGCCCCGCTGATCAGGCGCGCCTGCGCGCCTGGGCGGCTCAGGTCCTTCCGGCGGTCCGCCTTGTTCTGGTCACCGACGCCGAGCTGGCGTTGGCCGCCGGAACGTCGCACGGGAGGGGCGTGGCCCTGACGGGCAGAGCGCGCGCGCCGGGGGCTGGGGTTGGGCGCTCGGCGATGAGGGCAGTGGGTTCGCCATCGGGCTGGGTGCGCTGCGGGCTGTGGTGCGTGCCGCCGATGGCCGCGCGCCCGAGACCGCGCTGCGCGCAGCCGTCCTTACGCAATGGTCGCTGCCGAGCGCCCAGGCGCTGGTTGCCGCCGTCTATCGTTCACCGTTCCCGCGGGCTGAGATCGCAGCGTTGGCGGCGGTTGTCGAGGCGGTCGCGCAGGCCGGCGATGCTGTTGCCGGCCTGCTCCTCACGGAGGCCGGGCGCGAGTTGGCTCTTAGCGTCGTCAGCGTTGCCCGGGCCCTGAACCTGCGCGGCCCCGTGTCGCTGGCCCTCGCGGGCGGTGTGTTGACGCGCGGCCACGCCGTCGCCGCTGCGCTGGTCGCGGCCCTGGCCGAACAGACCGTGGCATTCACTCCCGTCCAACGCGTCGATCAGCCAGCCCTCGGCGCGCTGGTGCTGGCGCAGCGTGTCGACTGACGTAACCCTCGAATACGGGCGAGGCATTTTGCGGCGCGGCTCGCATTGAACGATCAGAACCCGGCAATCAACAATCAGCAATGCCTTGACTCTCACCACCACTTCCCACTATAGTGGTATTATATGGTCTATACCACTATAGGCAACACACTGTGAAGACTCGCCTCAAGCGCGAAGCGCCGGATCCGCTCTACACACAGCTCAAGGACGCGTTGGTGGGCGAGATCGTCTCGGGCCGCTATCGCCCGCACGACCGGATCCCGTCCGAGCGTGAGCTCTCGACCCGGTTTAGTGTCAGCCGGATGACCGCGCGCCAGGCGCTGCTCGATCTGGTACGTGAGGGCGCGCTGTATACCCGCGTGGGCAAGGGCACGTTCGTGGCCCAGGCCAAGATCGATCAGCCGCTGCGCTCGCTGACCGGTTTCAGCCAGGACATGCAGGCGCGTAATACTCAACCGGGCAGCCGAATCCTGGAGGCCCGAACGGTGTCGGCCACGGCCGAGGTGGCCGCCGCGTTGCGTCTGTTGCCCGCCACGGACGTGACGCTGTTGAGCCGGCTGCGGCTCGCGGATGGCGAGCCCCTGGCGCTCGAGATCGCTTATCTGCCGGTCGCGCTCTGTCCCGGCCTGCTCAAGCACGACTTCGCGCGCGAGTCGCTCTATGCGGTGCTGGAGAAGGACTACGGTTTCAAACTCACCCATGCCGAACAGACCCTGGAAGCGGGACTGGCCGGCCCACGTGAAGTCGAGCTGTTGGGCCTGACCCCTCCGGCCGCTGTTCAGCACATCCAGCGCTTGACGTTTCGTCAGGACGGCGTCCCGGTCGAATACGTGCTTTCGACGTATCGCGGCGATCGGTACAAGTTCCGTTCAATGCTGCAAACCGGCGCCGTCTGAAACGACGGCGAGCGGCGCCATCCAATCGCCAGACCCTGCCGTTTGGGCAGTGATGATTCATTGCGATAACTGAGATCACACAGAGGAGGAGAGGCATGATGCATCGTTTCCGTCCAGCACCGGCCGTCACTCTCACGCGCCTGTTCCTTGGTAGCGTGTTCCTGGCGGCCTGCGCGGCGCCCACCGCGCCCGCGCCCGTTGAGGTCGTAGTCACGCAGGAGGTCCCGGTCGAAGTCGTGGTCACGCAAGAGGTTCAGGTCGAGGTCGTGGTCACGCCGACCCCGGAGCCGA
>JAEURK010000186.1 GCA_016789175.1 Anaerolineales bacterium | reverse complement strand
TGGAGCCCTGCCGGCAACGGCCCTGCTTCTTTCCGCGCAATCCGCGGCCGGAAGCTGGGCCTGACACCTTGCCCGTGCACACGCGTTGCCTTGCTCGCGCAATTCATCGGGATCAGCGATACTTCGGCCTGAGCGTTGTCACGATGGCCAGACCCGTCAACCACGAACCCCCACCGCTGCCCGAACACGCCGAAGCGTGGCTCGACGGCTATCTCGGCCGCGGACCCGGTGGACGCAGCAAAACCTTCGCCAGTTACGCAACCAGCCTGCGCAAACTCCAGGCCTTTGCCGAGTCGACTCGCCTGACCGGCAAGGGCATCCCCCTGCCCGTGCGCGCGCTCAAGCCCTCGCTTCTGGGCGACTTCTTCGATTGGATGCAGCGGCAACCGGCGCTGTCCAACAGCGCGCTGCGCCTATACCTGGCGGCCGCCAAACGCTTCTTGAGTTGGATGGCCGGCAAGGGATTGATCGAGCCGGAATTGCTCCAGAAGATCCTGGCCCAGTTTCACCTGGTAACCGGGCGCGGGCACCAACGCCTGAAGCCCGTCGTGCGCGGATCCGACAGCGACTTGCTCGAGGTGTTGGAATATTGGCGGGGTCGGGCCACGCCGGGCGGAACGACCCCGGCCCAAAAACGCGCCCGCCTGCGGGTGTTGCGCGATCGCGCCCTGCTCCTGACCCTGTATGCGACAGCCGGGCGGGCAGCTGAAGTGCAACAACTCAAGCGGCGCGACGCAGATCGTGAGTATGTCAGCGTGATCGGCAAGCGTTCAAAGCCGCGCGACCTCTTCCTGACGTCCGAGGCCCGCCATGCGCTCAAGGCCTACCTGGCCGCGCGCGGCCATGATGGCAACGACGCGCTCTTCGTCGGCCATCACCCGAACGGCCGCTCCAGCCGCAGCCCGCTCGCCACCGAGACGATGTGGGCCATCGTTCAAAAGTCCGCGATCGAGGCCCTCGGGGAAGAACGCGGGAAACAATTCGGCCCGCATGCCTTCAGGCATCTGCGGGCCCAGCGTTTACTCGACTCGGGCAAGGTGCCGATCGAGGATCTGCAGGCTATCCTCGGGCATGAAAGCATCTTGATCACGCGCAAGATCTATGCGCCCAAGACGCCGCGCGCCAAATTGCAGCGCGCCATCGCGGCGGCCGATTCGGGCGAGCCGGAGGCCGACGAAACCTGAAGCGGCCTAGAGCGGCGCCCAACCCGCGACCCGGGTGCCTCCGCCGACCGACGACTCCACACGCAACTCGCCGCCCAACGCCAACACGCGAGCCTGCATCGACTGCAAACCAAACGAGCCTTCCGCCCGCGCCGCGCGCCGACGTTCCTCCGAGAACCCCTGCCCATCATCGGCGATCAGGATCGACACGAGATCACCGGGATCCTCCAGGATAACCGAGACCCGCGTGGCTCGGGCGTGCTCTGCGATGTTGTCCAGGGCCTGCTGCACGACCAGCGCCAGCTCATGGTGCGCGACCGGCGAGAGCCGCACCCCGAGCGTAGACGAGAGCCGCACCTGCGGGGCGATGCCCGTGCGCTGCGCAAACGACTCGGCAACCGCCGCAAGAGCGACGTCAAGCGGACGTTCCGGCTCGGGCGGAGCGAGATTGTCACGGATCCGGCTGACGATCTGGGCCGTCCGCTCGGTCTCCATCGTGCAGCGCTCCAACAAGTCGACAGCCTGAGCGGGGTCCACGCGCACCATGTCCACGCAGGTATCTAGCAGCAACTGGACACCACCCAACCTCTGCTGAACCGTGTCATGCAAATCTTGCGCGATCCGAAAACGCTCACGCGTTTGGGCCTCCGAGAGCAGAGTCGGCACGCGTCGCAACTCACTCATCTGTTGGCTCGTAGTCCACACCAACGCAGACTGCTGCGCGATCAGCCCGACGATCTCCAGATCGCGCTCGTCGAAGACTTCTTCATCCCATTTCTTGCCAAGCGCCAGCATGCCCAACGGACCCTGAGCACCCGCCAGGAAGACCACCACCTCGGCGCCCGCCGCCCGCAATGCATCGACCCACGGGCCGTTCACGGGCCCGCCGCTCTGCAAACGAATCGGGCGTTGCGGCATCAACGCCGTCGCCACGGTCACGGACCGGTCGGGCGTGAGCCTCGCCGGGATCTCGGGCCACTCTCCAGCCTGTCCGGCCAGGGCCAACTCGGCCTCAGCCCACCGCCAGACCGCCACCCGGTCCAGCTTGAGTTCGACCCGCAACGCATGGCTGATGGTGCCCGGCAAGGTGTCCGGATCGAGCCGGCCGCCCAAACGGTCACCAAAACTGCGCGCGGCCGCGTAGCTGGTGCGCTCCCATTGCAGCAAGCGACTGAACAGGCCCTGCCAGCTGGTTTGGGTAGCCCAGAAGGTGCTGGCCACCAGACAGACAACGAACACCGGGACGAAGGACTCACTGAGCGACCGATCCGGCAGGTTGAGCAGTTGACGGACGCCCCAATTGCCGAGGCTGGCCAACAGCGCGCTCATGCCCAGGATCACGACCACCAGGTACATGGGATGCGCCGTTCGAAAGGTCCGATAGCGCAGGATCACAAAGGCGTAGGAGGCCGGGATCGCCAGGAGCAGATAGCGCAGATCGAGGCCTTTGAGAATGATGGCGGTCGGCAGGCCGGCCATATCCAGCAAGAAGAGCACGATCGGCAGACTCGCCAACCCGAGACCGATGGTGACGATTGCCAGGCCACGCACGACCGCGCGCTCGCGTTCGGTCGCCCAACTCCAGACCAGGCGTCCGACAAAGAACACCAGGGCAGCGGCCAGCAGGCCGCTCATAGAAAGCCCAAAAGCCAACCCATCCAGGGCTGCCACAGCCGGCGTCCAGCCAAACACGAAGATCCAGATCCGGCACCCGGCCCACGTCAAGCCGAGGGTGGCGCCCAGGCCCCGTGCCAGCGGCGGCAGCCAGAGCACCGTTGCCTGCATCGGCCGCGGGAAGCGGCAGGCGAACTCGACGATGGCCGCGCCCAGCATCGGCCAGGCCAAATTGGTGACCGCATTCATGATCCACACAAGCGGGTTGTCATCCCAGAAGATACTGACAAACGGGGTCCACAAGGCCAAGGCCAGGACCCCGAACAGCCCGCTTGCGCTTCGGTTGAGCGGGTCGGTGCGATTGCCGTGGTAGACGATCATGGCCAACAACCACAGCGCGACGTTGGTGACGATGATGGGTAGTTTGAGGTCGAGGTAATCGGTCAGGGTAAAGCGGCGAAGCGGTATCGCCAGGGTCTCTACGACACCGGCCCGCTCCACTGTCACCCACACGTTGGGCTCTTCGCGCGCGGCGGCAGCGGCATAGGCCCCGGCCTGATCCTGGCGATAGGGCTGACCATCGATCGCCAACAGTGACGCGTTGATCAACCGCAGGGGTTCGACGTTCGGCCACGACAACGGCGTGTTCGAGTCGACCTGCAAGCGGTCGGCGCTGGACGGGAGATACTCCTCCACAAACCCACCGAACGGACGTCCGATGTCGAAAGCCAGGTATGCGGTCGAGAGCAGGCCGCAGACCAGTGTCAGGCCCAGGGCCCAGGCGAGCGGATCCCGTTGCCAAGGGCGTACACTCACTCGGTGCTCCCGGTCTCGAAGTCGCGGATCATGCAGGCTTTGACCAGGATTGTGCTCTGACGCAGATGCGGGGCAGCCGTCGAGAGTTCGTTCAGGCCAAGCTTGGCGTACACGCGGCCAATCAGCGAGTCGGCGCGCTGTACGCGCAGTTTGGCAGCAATGCCTTGGGTGTTGTGCGAGGCTGCCAACAGATTGGCGGTGCGCAGCTCCTGCGGAGTCAACGACGGAAACCGACTGAGGACGCGTTCGACCCACGGCCGCTCATCCGAGTCCAACAGACGATAGAGCTCGTCGGTCAAAGCGGGACGCTTGGCCCGCACCTCCGGATCGATCTCCACCTTGCCTTCCAGCACCTTTCGGACGGCATCAATCAGGGCGCTCGAACGACGCCCCTTGAGTTTGTAGGCCAGGCCGCGCTGCCCGGCGCGGATCATATCCCAGACGCCGTCGAGATGATATTCATAGGCTGAGAGAAACACGACACCGGTCGCCGGCCGCGCCGCCTTGATCTTTTGGGCCAGGCGAATGCCGTGATTGTTCGCGCTCCACTTCGACACATTGGCTTCAGGCGGGATCGAAATGTCGATGACGGCGACATCGGGCGCGAGCTCGCGGCTGGCGAGAGTCCAGGCCGAGGCCTCATCCCCGGCTTCCTGAACCTCAAAACCTTTGCCGGTGAGGTTCATGCGCAGACCGTCTCGCATAAACACATCATCGTCGACGATCAAGATTCGGACGGTGCCAACATCGTGGGCTGTTTCGCTGTCCATAGTGACTCAGTCAAAGATATCCATCCGGGCCGGCGAGACCGGTTCCCTGACGGCTCCGCAGGAGCCGTCCTCGGCTCGGTTCAATCCAGACAACCGGGAGTAGCTTGCCCTCGGATTGGCCATCCGGGTTGCGGCGGCGAGAGTGTACCATTGACTTTTCGGATGCGAACATCGACTTTGGGGCTCTCCCAGGCGCCAGGTGCCTTTGGTCCCGCGTCAGCCACCAGTTGACAATTCGCGCACTTGAACTTATGATAACGATACCGTGACATCGGTACCATTACCCAAAAGTTCTATATCCGGCTACCGAAGCCCGGCTGTGGCTGGGCCAAACGAGCCTCAAGGAGCGTGATCATGACCGCCTTCATGCCCGCTGTCGATGCGCTCGACCCGATGCGCATCCCTTCCCGCACCCTCGCTGGTGGCGCCCAGGTGCCCGCGATCGGCCTGGGCACGTTCGGCTCCGATCGCTATGGGCCAGACGCGGTCGCTGACGCCGTCGTCGGCGCGGCCGAGGTTGGCTACCGGCACTTCGACTGCGCCGCTGTCTACCGCAACGAACGTGCGATCGGCGCGGCCCTGGCCGGTCTGAGGACGCGCGGCCTGAGCCGGTCCTCAATCTGGATCACATCCAAAGTGTGGAACGACAGCCACGAGCGGGTTGTTGCGGCCTGCGCTCAATCTCTTGAGGATCTCGGGTTGGATTACCTTGACTTGTATCTCGTTCATTGGCCCTTCCCCAACCACCACGCACCCGGCGTCGACGTCGCCTCGCGTGATCCGCATGCCGTGCCGTACGTGCACGAGCGCTATCTGCGCACCTGGCGCCAGATGGAGGAATTGGTCAAGCGTGGCTGGGTCCGAAACATCGGCACCTCCAACATGACCATCCCAAAGCTGAAGCTGCTGCTGCGAGATGCAGAGGTCAAACCGGTTGTGAACGAGATGGAGCTGCACCCGCACTTTCAGCAGCCCGATCTGTTTGATTTCGTCGTCGCCAACGGGTTGCTGCCGATCGGCTACAGCCCGATCGGATCACCTGCCCGGCCCGAGCGCGATCGTACACCTGAAGACACGGTCGACATCGAGGATCCGGTGATCACGTCCATCGCGTCCCGCCTGGGCCTTCATCCGGTCGCCGTCTGTCTCAAGTGGGCGGTCCAACGCGGACAGGTGCCGATCCCGTTCTCGGTCAAGCGCAGTCAGTATCGGGCCAACCTTGAAGCGGTCGCGAGCGCGCCCCTCTCTACGGAGGATATGGCCGCGATCGCCGGGATCGATAGACGCTGTCGCCTGATCAAGGGCCAGGTCTTTCTCTGGCCACAGGCCCACGGTTGGGAAGACCTGTGGGACCTGGATGGCACGATCGCGCAGTGAGTGGACGTTGACGAGGTAGCCCATGACCGGCACCCACATCCTGACCATCGACATCGGCACATCCAGCACCAAGACCGTATTGTGGACGTTGGATGGCACTGCCGTGGCGCAGGCCAGCCAGGCTTACCCGCTCGAACGGCCCCAGCCCGTGTGGGCCGAGATCGACGCAGACCTGTGGTGGCGCGCGGCGTGCACAACCATCCAGCAGGTCCTGGCCGAGAGTCGCCTGGATCCGGCCGCCATCGCCGGGGTCGGCGTCGATGGCGTCGGCTGGACGCTGGTGCCGGTGACAAGCAACGGCGATCCGCTCCGCCCCGCCATGATCTGGCTTGATCGCCGGGCCGAGGTCGAGGCCGCGCAGTTGCGCGAGCATCCGCGTGCCGAGTCACTGATCGACCTCGATGCCAACCCGCTTGACCCGGCCTACATCACGCCCAAGTTGCTCTGGCTTCAAAGCCACGAGCCCGAGATCGCCGAGCGCGCCCACCAGTATCTGGCCTGCACCGGCTTTGTCGTCGCCCGGCTCACCGGCGCCTTCACCTGCGACTACACCCAGGCCTACGGCTACCACTTCTTTGATCTGCGCCGCGCACGGTGGTCTGCCGATACGGCGCGAGCACTCGGCATTCCGATTGAGAAGCTTCCGCCTCTGGCCGCCTGCACCGACCTGGCCGGGGCGGTGACATCTTCGGCTGCCGTTGCGACGGGGTTGCGGGCCGGCACGCCCGTGATCGTCGGGTGTCTCGACGCTGCGGTCGGCGCGTTGGGCAGCGGGGTTACGCGCCTCGGGCAAACCAATGAGCAGGGAGGCCAGGCGGGTGGGATGGCCGTCAGCCTGGACCGGGTCGTCGTGGAACCGCGCCTGATCTTCTCCCACCATGTCCTCGGCGGACAGTATCTGTTACAGGGTGGCACAGTCGGCGGTGGATCGCTGGGCTGGTTCCGAGATGTGTTCGGCCAGGTCGAGGCCTCAGCCGCCCAGTTGACCGGAGGCGACGTCTTTGCCTTGCTCAGCGCCGAAGCCGCACACGCCCCGGCCGGAAGCCACGGCCTGATCTTTCTGCCCTACATGGCCGGCGAACGCACCCCGCTTTGGAATACCCAGGCGCGCGGCGCCTTCTTCGGCCTGACGTACAGCTCAAGTCGGGCCGATATCGTGCGCGCGATCATGGAGGGCTGCGCCTACGCCGTCCTCGACAACGTCCAGGTCGCCGCCGAACATGGCGTCCATATCGACGAGTATTTGGGCTCGGGTGGTGCCACGCACAGCCCGACCTGGTGCCAGATCAAGGCTGATGTGTATGGAAAGCCCTTTGTGTTGGCCAGGCGTCCAGATGGTGGTGAGGGTGGCCACGCCTTGGGCCTGATGGCTCTGACCGCCCAGGGCCTGGGTCTGGTCAGGGACGCCGGCCCGTTCGTGGAGCATCTCCTGCCCAGCCGACGTGTGTACGAGCCCGATCCGATCCGACACGCTCACTACCTTGAGCTCTTTGCGGTATATCGCAGCCTCTCGCGCAAGCTTCTGGATGAGGCCCGCGCCCTGGCTCGGCTGAGTGCCCGCACTTGAAAACTGTCTGCACCATGATCACGAGGATGACACGCCAATGAAAGCTGTTGTGTTACGCGCCAAACAGGACATGGTCCTGGCCGAGCTACCTACGCCCGATGTCCAGCCGGGCACCGTCCGGATCGAAGTGAAATCCGCGTCGATCTGCGGGTCCGACATCAGTCGCTACAGCAAGGGTCATCGGGTTTACCCGATTGTGCTGGGTCATGAAGTCGCCGGCGTCATCAGCGAGGTCGGCCCGGGCGTCGATAGCGCTCTTCTCGATCGCACCGTATCTGTAGTGCCTCTGGTTCCGTGCTTCACCTGCGCCGAATGCCGGGCCGGTCGATTCTCGGCCTGCACGCGCTATTCGTTCATCGGATCCCGGGTCAACGGCGGGTTCGCCGAGCAACTGGTTGTGCCGGCCGCCAACGCCCTGCCCGTCCCGGAAGGCCTGAGCTTCGAGCAGGTTGCCCTGATCGAACCGTCGACCGTGGCCCGTCATATCCTGGATCTGGCGCGTTTCGAGAGCGGCCAGAGCGCCGTCGTGTTGGGGGCCGGGTCGATCGGGTTGATGGTCGTCCAATGGCTGCGGATCCTTGGGGCAGGCGTCATCATCGCGACCGATGTCGTGCCCGAGAACCTCGCGGCGGCCCGCGCCCTCGGCGCCCACGTAGCCCTCAACCCGCTGGAGTGCGATGTGCCGGCCGAAGTGGCTGCCCTGACCGCCGGCGGCGCCGACGTCGCTATCGAGGCCGCCGGATCACCCCAGGCGCTGGCCCAGACCATCGCCGTGGCGCGACCGCGTGGCACGGTCGTGTGCGGTGGAAACCAACCCGCCGATTCGAACCTGCCGATGAGCTTCATCGAAAACCTGATGCGCAAAGAGCTGGGTCTGCACGGCTGCTTCATGTCGTATTCGGCGCCGTTTCCGGGCCACGAATGGACGGACACCGTCCAGGCCTTGCGCGACGGCGCACTGGATATCCCGAGCATGATCTCGCATCGAATCACGCTCGACCAGGTGCCCGCCATCTTTGCCGACCTGGCGGCGCGGCGGATCGCCTACCGCAAGATCATGATCTCCCCGGAGGCCTGAATGAGTCTGGTCAATCTTCAACCCTGGCTGCTACGTGCCCAACGCGAAGGCTGGGCCGTCGGGGCCTTCAACGCCAATACCCTCGAGCAGGTGCAGGCCATCGTGCTGGCGGCCCAGGCCGAGACTGCGCCGGTCCTGGTGCAGATCAGCCATCGCGCCTTGCTCCATGTGGGAAGCGGCAACGCGCTGCTCGGTCTGCGGTACATGGCAGAGATCGGGCGCGTGGCAGCGCAATCGGTGACGGTGCCGGTGGGTCTTCACCTCGATCACGCCAATGCCGAGGAGGTCCTGGCGGCGATGGCGCTCGGCTTCACGTCCGTGATGTTCGACGGTGGCGCGCTCTCGTTTGACGACAACGTTGCCGAGACAGCGCGTCTGTGCGCAATCGCTCACAGTTTGAACGTCTGCCTGGAAGCCGAAGTTGGAGCCGTGCCCCGCGCCGATGCCGCAGGGCATCTGGATGAGGCCGTGGAGCTGACGCGGGCGGAAGATGCCGCGGCCTTTGTAGCCTATACCCAGGTGGATACGCTGGCGATCGCACTTGGATCCGTCCACGCCGTCCGCGCGAAGACCGTGACTCTCGATCTGGAGCGGCTGCGCCAGATCCGGGCGGCGGTCGCGGTGCCGCTGGTGTTACACGGCTCATCCGGCGTCACGGACGATCATATCAAGCAGGGCATTGCGCTCGGCCTGTGCAAAGTCAACATCGCTACCCAACTCAGCCAGGCCTTCACAGCCGGTGCGCGCGGAGCGCTGGCCGGACCGGAGGAGATCGATCCACGTCGCTATCTTGGGCCGGCGCGAGCGGCCATGAGCGAACGTGTGCGCGAACGGATCGGGTTTGTCGGCGCCGCCGGAAAGGCGTGATCCATGCTCTTGTGCGTCAATCCGAATGCAGCCATCGACAAGACCGTGGTGGTGCCGGGCTTTCACCTCAACGACATTCAACGTCCGGAGTCGGTGCGGATGAGCCCGGGCGGCAAGGGCTGCAACGTGGCGCGGGCCTTCAAGACTCTGGGCGGTGAGCCGGTAGTCACCGGTTGGATCGGCGGACACGCCGGCGCTTTCATCGAAGAAGGGCTCAAGGCTGAAGGCATAGGCACGGCCTTTGTGCGCGTGCCGTTCGAATCGCGCACCTGTTTGTCGATCGTCGACCCTGACGGCCCTGGCCTGACGGAGCTGTACGAACGGGGTGAGCCGATCCCGGCCGACGCTGTCGGCGCGTTCATCGATTGGTTCGAGGCGCATGTGGCCGAGTACGCGGCTGTGAGTTTCTCGGGAAGCCTGCCGCCGGGGGCACCTGCCGATCTGTACGCGCAGCTGATCCAGCTCGCACGCGCGCGCGGCGTCATGACACTATTGGACAGCAGTGGCCCGGGACTGGCTGCCGGGCTGGCGGCAGGGCCCGACTTGATCAAGCCGAATGCGCATGAGTTCGAGGAACTTATGGGTCGGCCTCTGCCCACACCGACCGAAGTGGCTCAAGCAGCCCGTGACTGGTCGATCACAACGGGTGGCAGCGTGGTGGTGTCGTTAGGAGAGTCCGGCGCGCTTGCCGCGCAGGGCGATCAGGCCTGGCAGGTCATTCCACCCACAATCAAGCTGGTCAGCGCAGTCGGATCTGGCGATAGCCTGGTGGCCGGGACCCTGCTTGGGATTTTGCAGGGGCGCGCCCTGCCCGACGCCGTCGCCATCGGGGTCGCGGCCGGGGCGGCCAATGCCATGTCTCTGGGTGCCGCAGCTTTTGCCAAAGAGCAGTTTGAGCGTGTTCTGGCCGGTGTGCGCGTGGGCCCAATCCGACCCGCCTGAATTCCCAATCGGCTCATTTCCGGTGGCACCCTTATGGGTCACCCAATTGACAAGCTGGCCCAACAGGGTATATGATAACGTTACCCTGACATCGTTACCATTGCGCACCTGGGGAAATAGGTGTACAATGAAATCGATTACACCCTTATGGCAACTGTTCGCGACGTAGCAGAGCGCGCCGGCGTGTCGCCCATCACGGTCTCACGCGTGATCAACAATGCCGGCTACATTAGCGGAGCGACTCGCGCAAAAGTCGAGGCCGCCATCGCGGAGCTCGGCTATGTGCCGAACACGCTCGCGCGCAGCCTGCGCTCCAAGCGGTCTCACACCCTGGCGTTCATCACGACCGACATCACCAATCCGTTCTTCACCAGCATGGCCCGCGGGATCGAGGACGCCGCCAGCGCGGCTGGCTATACCGTCCTGTTTTGCAACACAGACGAGAGCGTTGAGAAGGAGGACCGCTACGTGCGCCTCCTGCTTCAGAAACAAACGGACGGCATCCTGCTGGTTCCGGCCGGCAGCTCCCCCCGCTCGGTTGATCTGCTACGCAGCCAGGACACGCCAGTGGTCGTCCTCGATCGAGCGATTGAGCCGCTCAAGGCCGACGTCGTGCGCTGTGACTCGGTTCGCAGCTCCTACGACCTGATCCGGGTGCTCCTGGAGCGCGGCCATCGCCGGATCGCAGCCCTGGGTGGCCCGGTCGGGATCTCGACCGCCGACGATCGGATCGCGGGCTATACGCATGCCATGAAGGAAGCCGGCCTGCCGACCCGCGACCTTGTGATCTATGGTCAGTTCACCGAGTCGAGCGGGTTTGAGATGGCGCAGTCTGTACTGGCGCTTTCACCTCGGCCGACCGGCCTTTTTGCGACCAACAATTTCGTCGCCCTGGGCGCCATTCGGGCGATCGAGGCCCACGGGTTACGCATCCCGCAGGACGTGTCGGTCGTGGCCTTCGACGATGTGCCGCCGGTTCTCGCACAATATGCGTTTTTGACAGTGATCGCCCAACCAGCTTATCAGATGGGGCAGAAGGCGGTCGAGTTGTTGTTGCAGCGGCTACAGGATGAAGCCCCACCAGAATACCGGCAGGTTATCTTGCCGACCCATTTGATCGTGCGCGGCTCTGTCGGGTTGGCCCCCGATGCGCGCGGCTCTGTCGTCACGGCGCCCAAATAGCCGCGGGGCGCCACCCGTCCAATCAGAAGAGCGAGGCGAAGGCATGGACGACGTACTGGTGCGAATGGAAGGGATCAGCAAAGCTTTTCCTGGCGTTCAGGCGCTCAACCAGTGTCGCTTTGAACTGCGCCGCGGCGAAGTTCACGCGCTGGTGGGCGAGAACGGCGCCGGAAAGTCGACGTTGATGAAGGTCCTGGCCGGCATTTACCATCCTGACGCCGGCACGATCACGCTGAAAGGGCAGCCGGTTCACATCGGCGGCCCGGGAGCGGCCCAACATCTTGGGATCTGCATCATCCACCAGGAATTGAACTTGATGCCGCATCTGACCGCGGCCCAAAACATCTTCATCGGGCGCGAACCGCGGCGTGGTTTTGGGTTGGTGCTGGATGATCGCCTGATCAATGAACAGGCCGAAGCGTTGTTCAAGCGCATGCACCTTGACCTTGACCCCAAGGCCAAGGTGGCCGACCTGACCGTCGCGAAGCAACAGATGGTCGAAATCGCCAAGGCGCTGTCCTTCAATTCCGAAGTACTCATCATGGACGAGCCGACCGCTGCTCTGACCGAGAGCGAAATCCATGAGTTGTTCCGGGTCATCCGCGATCTGCGCGCCAAGGGCGTCGGATTGGTGTACATCTCGCATCGGCTCGAAGAACTCAAACAGATCTCCGACCGCATCACGGTCATGCGTGACGGCAGCTACGTCGACACGGCCCAGACCTCCGAGATCCCGGTCGAGCGCGTGATCAGTTTGATGGTCGGCCGCACGATCTACGAGTCGGCCCCCGAGCTTCCGGAGCACCCCAGCGACGAGATCGCGCTCGAGGTCCGTGGGCTCAACCGCGCCGGCGTGCTCAAGGACATCAATTTCTCGCTCAAACGGGGTGAGATCCTGGGCTTTGCGGGTCTGATGGGCGCCGGTCGTACAGAGGTGGCGCGCGCGATCTTCGGCGCGGACCCGATCGACAGCGGCGAGGTCATTGTGCGCGGGCAAAAAGTCCATATCCGGAGCCCCAAGGACGCTGTGGCGCACGGCATCGGCTACCTGTCGGAGGATCGCAAACGTTTTGGGCTGTCAACCAAAATGGATGTCGAGACCAATGTCGTGCTGGCCGCGCTCGAGAAGTTCACGGGCCTGGCAGGCTGGGTGCGCGAGCGCGACACACGCACAACGGCCGAACAGTACGTGGGCTCGCTGTCTATCAAGACGCCGAGTGTCCGTCAGAAGGTCGTCAATCTCTCAGGCGGAAACCAGCAGAAGGTGGTCATCGGCAAATGGTTGACGGCCAACAGCGATGTCCTGATCTTCGACGAGCCGACCCGCGGTATCGACGTCGGCGCCAAGAGCGAGATCTACAAACTCCTCAACGAGCTCGCGCGCCAGGGCAAGGCGATCATCATGATCTCTTCCGAGCTGCCCGAGATCCTGCGCATGAGCCACCGCGTGATCGTCATGTGCGAGGGCCGTATCACCGGCTCCCTCACATCTGCCGAAGCCACGCAGGAAGCCATCATGACTTTTGCCACCCAGCGCGGCGAACGCGCATTCGTCCATCCTGAGAACGGGGATGCCCAATGAAAACTGAAAGCCTGCCCGGCCCCAGCGCCATGACTCGTTTTCTGCGCTCCGACGCGTCCCAAAAGGTCCTGGCCTTTGGTGCCCTGATCGCCCTCTTCGTCGTCTTCTCGCTGGCGTCACCAAACTTCTTTCAGTTCAGCAACGTCGTCGGGATCTTGCTGGCGACCGCCGTCAACGGCATCCTGGCGCTTGGGGTCACGTTCGTGATCATCAGCGGCGGGATCGACCTGTCCGTCGGCACCACCATGACCTTCGCGGCGGTCATGACTGGCGTGTTCATCACCAACATGGGGCTGCCGATCCCGATTGGCGTGCTGGGCGGGTTGATCGCCGGTGGCCTGGCCGGTCTGGTCAACGGCGTCGTGATCTCACGCATGAAGATCCCGCCGTTTATCGCCACGTTGGGCATGTTCAACGCCACCAAAGGTCTGTCGCTGGTCATCTCTGACCTGACGCCGATCTACTTCAACGACGCGGCCGGCTTCCGGGATATCGCTATGGGCTCGATCATCGGCATCCCGGGCTTTGAGATCCCGAATGCGGTGTGGATCATGTTCCTGGCCGCGATCGTCGCCAGTCTGGTTCTTTCGCGAACCGTGCTGGGTCGCTACACCTTCGCGATCGGAAGCAACGAAGAGGCCGTGCGGCTCTCCGGCGTGCCGGTCGCGTTCTGGAAGACGGCCGTATATGTGGTCTGCGGATTGTTCGCGGGCCTCGCCGGCGTGGTCATCGCTGCGCGCCTCAATTCCGCTCAACCCAGTCTGGGCGCCGGCTACGAACTGGACGCCATCGCCGCGGCTGTCATCGGCGGAACATCGCTCAGTGGCGGCGAGGGCACGATCCTGGGCACCGTTATCGGCGCCTTCATCATAAGCACGCTCACCAACGGCCTGCGCATCCTTTCGGTGCCGCAGGAGTGGCAACTCGTCGTTACCGGCGCGATCGTTGTGCTGGCCGTGTACCTGGACCTCATTCGGCGACGGCAACGCTGACGCGGCGCGAACGACGGGTCCACGAAAGGAAGGAGGCAGCACTCAGAGTCTATTTGCGCCACCCTGTCTCGCGATTTCGAATTGGTCACCATTCACAAGAGGAGAAACCCCATGAAGAGCAATAAGACGCTCTCCGCCGCCCTCAGCCTGGCCGTTGTCGGCGCCCTGATCGCGGCCTGCACGCCTGCCGCATCGCCCACGGCGGCGCCCTCCGGCGGCGAGAGCACGGCCAAGCCCTATATCCCCGTGATCTCCAAGGGCTTCCAGCACCAGTTCTGGCAGGCCGTCAAGCTCGGCGCCGAAAACGCGGCCAAGGACCTGAACGTTGATATCACGTTCGAGGGCCCGGAGAACGAATCCCAGGTCGACAAGCAGATCGAAATGCTGCAGACCGCGCTCGACAAGAAGCCGGCTGCGATCTGCTTCGCCGCGCTCGACAGCAAGGCCGCGATCCCGCTGCTCGAGAAGGCCAAGGAAGCCGGCATCCCGGTCATCGGCTTCGACTCGGGTGTTGACAGCGACATCCCGGCGACCACCGCCGCTACCGACAACATCGCCGCGGCTGCCATGGCAGCCGATAAGATGGCCGAGCTCATCGGTGGCTCGGGCGAAGTGGCCGTGATCGTTCACGACCAGACCAGCCGCACCGGCATCGACCGTCGCGACGGCTTCGTCAATCGGATGGCCGAGAAGTATCCGGACATCACCATCGTTGACGTTCAGTACGGCGGCGGCGACCAGCTCAAGTCGACCGACCTGGCCAAGGCGATCATCGGCGCGCACCCGAACATCAAGGGCTTCTTCGGCGCCAATGAGGGTTCGATCATCGGCGTGCTCAACGCCGTGAAGGAACTCGGGATGGAGAAGAAGATCGTAGTCATCGGCTACGACTCCGGTCAACAGCAGATGGACGCTGTCCGCAGCGGTGTCGAGTCCGGCGCGATCACGCAAGACCCGATCGGCATCGGCTACAAGTGCGTCGAAGCCGCGGTCAAGGCGATCAACGGCGAGACGCTGCCCAAGACGATCGATACCGGCTTCCACTGGTACGATGCGAGCAACATCGACGCGGCTGACATCGCCCCGTTGCTGTACAAGTAAGGCAGCGGCCCTGATCGGGCCCGGCTTTTGCGATCACAATCGCCGTGGTCCCCGTTCGCAAGGACGGGGACCACGGTCCCCCACTCACCCACCTGCCATGGCATCACACGCAACCACCCTCCACCTGCAACCCGGCTTCTTCACCGAACGCGAGCGCACCCTGATCGAATCCGGCCCGCTGCGGGCCAGCGTTTTTCGCTTTGACAGTGGCGTGTGCGCCGTGCGCTTGAGCAACGGGGCCGGGCAGTTGGTGATGCTGCCGTTTCAGGGCCAACAGATCTGGTCAGCCGAATTCCTGGGTCGCGACCTGACGATGCGCTCGATGTTCACAGAACCGCATGCAACCCGGAATTATCTGGAGACGTACGGTGGTTTCCTGATCCATTGCGGCGCGACTGCCATGGGGGTACCGACCGCAACTGATGACCATCCGTTGCACGGCGAGCTCCCCAATGCCCCCTACCAGCATGCGACCCTGGTTCTGGGCGAGGACGCGAAAGGGCAATACATCGGCCTTGGCGGTCGCTATCAGCACACGGTCGCCTTCAGCCACAACTACAGCGCCGAGCCTTTCGTGAAGCTGCGCGCCGGCGCCACTGTGCTCGAAGTCACGTTGACCGTCGCGAACCTCAAGCGCAGCGAGATGGAATTGATGTACCTCGCGCACGCCAATTTCCGGCCGGTCAATGACGGGCGCCTGAGTTATAGCGCGCCGGCCGATCCTGGCCACGTGCGGGTGCGCACCAGCATCCCCTCTCACATTCGCGTCAAGCCGGGTTACGCCGAGTTCCTGGCCCGCCTGGCGCAATCGCCTGCCGATCATCACATGCTCGCCCCTGGCCTGGCCTTCGATCCCGAGGTGGTGTTCTTCATCGATTACCGCACCGACCCGGCCGGCTGGGCGCACACCCTGCAGGTTCACCCCGACGGTAGTGCCGACGTTGTTCGACACCGTCCGGACCAACTGCGGAAAGGCGTGCGCTGGATCTGCCGCACCGCCGATCAGGACGCGATCGGCATCATCCTGCCCGCTACGGCCGAGCCTGAGGGCTATTCGGCCGAGAAGGCCAAGGGCAACCTCCTGGTCCTCCCGCCGGGAGGCGTGTGGACCTGCAACATGGAAATGGGCGCACTGAACCCGGCCGAGGCCGCGGAAGAAAGCGCGTTGATCGAGCGCATTTTGCGCTAGACTCGTATCTGCCCGGGAATAGCGGACCGCAGATGACGGATTGCAGTGAGCCGGGTCGCAGGCGGATATCTGCCGCCGCGAAACAGGCGTCACTCGATCTGCGGTCAATCTTGCCCAAGGAACACATACCATGACCCTACCCATGACTCCCCCGACCAACCGCCTGGTCGGCCCGATGCCCAAGATCGGCATCCGGCCGACGATCGACGGGCGCCGCAACGGCGTTCGCGAGTCGCTGGAAGACCAGACCATGGCCATCGCGCGCGCCGCGGCCGAGTTCTTGTCAGCCAATCTGCGTCATGCCAATGGCTTGCCGGTCGAGTGCGTGATCGCCGATTCGACGATCGGTGGCGTGGCCGAGGCCGCCCAGACTGCGGCAAAGTTCGCGCGTGAAGGCGTCGGTGTGTCGCTCACGGTCACGCCCTGCTGGTGCTATGGCTCTGAGACGATGGATATGGATCCGCTCATGCCCAAGGCCGTGTGGGGATTCAACGGCACCGAGCGGCCCGGCGCTGTGTATCTGGCCGCCGTCCTGGCCGGCTACTCGCAAAAGGGCCTGCCGGCTTTTGGGATCTACGGTCACGACGTTCAGGACTCGGGCAATATCACCATCCCGGAGGATGTCGGCGCCAAGCTCCTGCGCTTTGCGCGGGCCGGACTGGCGGTGGCCACCCTGCGCGGCACATCGTACCTGGCCATGGGCGGCACGTCGATGGGCATCGCCGGCTCGATCGTCGATCAGCCGTTCTTCGAGAACTACCTCGGCATGCGGGTCGAGAGCATTGACATGAGCGAGTTTGCGCGACGAATGGCCGAAGGGATCTTTGACCCCGAGGAGTTCGCGCGGGCCTACAGTTGGGTGCGCGCCCACTGCCCCGAGGGCGTGGACACGAACCCCGTCGATAAGCAACTCACCCGGGCACAGAAGGACGAGGATTGGGAAGAGTCGGTCAAGATGACCTTGATCGCGCGCGACCTGATGGTCGGCAATCCCCGTCTGGCCGAGCTGGGCTTCGGCGAAGAAGCCCTCGGGCGCAATGCGTTGGCCGGTGGCTTCCAGGGCCAGCGACAGTGGACCGATCATTTCCCGAACGGCGACTTCATGGAGGCGATTCTCAACACGTCGTTCGACTGGAACGGCATCCGCGCGCCGTACATCCTGGCGACCGAGAATGATGCCCTCAACGGCGTCACCATGCTCCTCGGCAATCTGCTGACTGCTACGGCCCAGGTCTTCGCCGACGTGCGCACCTACTGGAGCCCAGAAGCCGTCACCCGCGTGACAGGCCATACGCTCACGGGGCGGGCCGCGGGCGGCTTCCTGCACCTGATCAACTCCGGACCGGCCGCGCTGGACGGAACCGGGCAGCAAGAGATCGGGGGCCAGCCGGCGATGAAACCCTTCTGGGAGGTCACGGCTGATGAAGCCGATCGATGTCTCAAAGCGACGACCTGGCATGCCGGTGTGCTCGAGTATTTCCGGGGCGGCGGTTGGTCCTCGCGCTTCAAGACGCGTGGCGGCATGCCCATCACGATGGCGCGACTCAACCTGGTCAAGGGGCTAGGACCCGCGCTTCAGATCGCTGAGGGCTGGACGATCGAACTACCCGATGACGTTCACGAGACACTGGATGCGCGCACCAATTACACCTGGCCAACGACCTGGTTCGTCCCGAACCTGACCGGTCAGGGCCCATTCCGTGACGTCTACAGCGTGATGAACGCCTGGGGTGCCAATCACGGTGCTTTTGGTTATGGCCACTACGGCTCCGATCTGATCACCCTGGCTTCGCTGCTTCGGATCCCGGTGTACATGCACAACGTTGCCGAGGAAACGATTTTCCGGCCGAGCGCCTGGAACGCCTTTGGCACAGCCGGGCTCGAGGGTGCCGACTTCCGCGCTTGTGCCAATTTCGGTCCGCTCTATGGGAAATACGCATGAGTGAACCGACATTCCTCGCGATCGACCTGGGAGCAGAAAGTGGACGGGCCATTGTCGGCCGCCTGCATCCGTCGGGTATCGTCCTCGAGGAAATGCACCGATTTGCCAACGGGCCGGTCCGAGTCGGGCCGACCCTGTATTGGGATGTGTTGGGTCTCTGGCGGGAGATCCGGCATGGCCTGAGCCGTGCCCTGGCCGACACCCGCGGATCACTTGTCAGCATCGGGGTCGACACCTGGGGCGTTGATTACGGCCTCCTTGCCGTCGACGATGAGTTGCTCGGTAACCCGGTGCACTATCGTGATCACCGGACCGATGGGATGATGGAAACGGCGTTTGAAAGCGTGCCCCGGCCCGAGATCTACGCGCGAACTGGCATCCAGTTCATGCAACTCAACACGTTGTACCAACTGCTCGCTCAGGCCCGCTCTGGATCGCCACTTCTCGCCCAGGCCACGCGCCTGC
>JAEURK010000176.1 GCA_016789175.1 Anaerolineales bacterium | reverse complement strand
GAATTGCCGATCCCCAGAGATCGAGCCTCAAGATGCTCGATTTCGAAAGAATCAAGCGCGACAGATGGCAGGGCCAATTCGCGTCATGCACGCAACTCGTGGCGTTATCCAATCCTCGCGAATGAGAGGCGATAGCGCCGGTAGTGACTAGCCCAAACGTTCCAATTCGGGCCGCGCATGTTATAATCGCTTTTCGAACGTACGGAACGAATTACACGCGATCGGGATCCGGTAACACCGGGTCGATCACTCGATGCGATTGTGACTAGGGCGCCTATGGAGATCACCTGGTTCGGATTGTCGTGTTTTCGCCTGGCAGAGCGTGGGATGGCGGCCGTCGTGACGGACCCTTACGGCGCGGCGGTCGGGTATCGTGAGCCCGACCTGACCGCGGATGTCGTGACGATCAGTCATGGCGCGCCCGGCCACAGCAACGCCACGGCGGTGCGAGAAGCCCGCTATACGATCCGTGGCCCCGGAGAATATGAGATCGGGGGCGTATTCGTGACGGGCGTGACTACTGACGGTGAGCGCGGCAGCGTGGCGGAGCGGAACACGATTTACGTCTTCGACTTTGGTGGTTTGACCGTGGCGCACCTGGGCGACCTGGCGCATGTGCCCACTCAAACGCAGATCGAGACGCTCGGAGCGGTCGACATAGCCTTGGTCCCGGTCGGCGGGGGCTCGGCCCTCAACGCTACCCAGGCCGCTGAAGTGGTGTCGCTGATCGAGCCGTCCATCATCGTGCCCATGCACTACGCCACCGAGGGGATCGTCCTGACGCTGGAGCCGGTCAGCAAGTTTCTGAAGCAGATGGGCGTCGAGGCTTCGAACCCGGAACCCGGGTTGAAGATCAGCAAAAGCGGCCTGCCCAACGAGTCGAAGGTCGTCCTCCTCGAGCCGCGATTCGCGTTATCATAGGCCTTGCTATGGTGAAGATCCTGATGACCTGGGACATCAAGCCCGGGCGTGAGCAAGAATACTTCGAGTTCATGGTGCGCGAGTGGGTGCCGGGCATCCAGCGCCTGGGCATCGAGCCGACCGATGCCTGGTACACCCAGCACGGCAACTCACCGCAAATTCTGTCCGGTGGCACGGCCCGAGATCTCGGCGCGATGCGCAAGATCATGGCCACCGATGACTGGCACTCCCTCAAAGAGCAGTTGCTCAGCTTTGTCGAAAACTACCAGGAGCGCCTGGTGCGAGCCCGCAACGGCTTTCAGATGCTGTGATCCACACAAAAAGAAGCGGGCCCGGAACTTTCCGGGCCCGCTTCTTTTTGTGTGGCGTGGACAGCCGCCGCGGTTAGCTGGCGGCCGGCGTTTCAGTACTGGCCTTTTCGGCCGGCTTCTTTTCGGCGGTCTCGGTCTTGGTCTCGGTGGCTGTGGTATCCGCGGTCTTCTTCGGGCTCTTGGCAGTACTCGATTTGCTGGAGCCCTTGCTGTCGTTGATGTACCAGCCCGACCCCTTGAACACGACGGCCGAAGCCTGCGGCACGCGATTCACCTTGCCACGGCATTCCGGGCAGCGGGTGAGCGCCTTGTCTGTGAACTTTTGGATTCGGTCAAACGTGACGCCGCAATTGTTACAGCGATACGTGTACGTCGGCATACCCTGTCTCCTCGACTACGTTCAAGCAGAATATTATATCACCGCTCTTGCAGAGGCAGCGTGAAGTAGAAGGCGCTGCCGCCCTCCGGCCGGTTCTCCACCCAGATTCGGCCGCCGTGCGCCTCGACCGTCAGCCTGCAGAACGAGAGCCCCAGGCCCGAGCCTGAACGGTTTCCCTTGCGGCCCGCGATCTGGACAAACCGATCGAAGATCCGACCGCTGTACTCATCCGGGATCCCGGGCCCCGTGTCCAGCACTCCGACCAGCGCTCGCTCGGTGTCGGCCGGGTCGCGCACGGCGCGGATCGTGATCACACCACCGGCCGGCGTGAACTTGAGCGCATTGTCGATCAGGTTGGCCAGCACGCGCACCATCTTCTCGGGGTCGAGCAAGGCGAGTGGCAGCGAGTCGGCGGTTTCGATCGCGAGGGTCAGGCCCTGGTCGCGTGCCAGCGGGGTGAGCTCATCGGCGACCTCCTGGATCACGGCGGCAAGCGCGGTCGGTCGGCGCTGCAGTTGCAGCTCGCCGCTCTCCATCTTGGCGATGTCGAGCAAAGCGTTGACCAACCCCAGCAGCCGATTGCAGGAGCGCAGGGCCAGATCGATCGCCTGCAACGCCAGCGCGGGCATTCGCTCGGCCGGGGTGCGATCGCGCACGAACATCAGGCCGGTTTGGATCGCGGCGAGCGGCCCGCGCAGATCGTGCACGATCATGTTGCCGAGCGAGTCGCGCACCTGTTGTAGTTCGCGCTCCTCAGTCACGTCGCGCAGGATGATGACCCAACCAAGGGCGCGGTCCAGGCTGTCGAGCACGGGCGCGCCTGTGCGCTCGAAATGTCGGACACGGGGCAGGCGGCTGGTGAACTCCACTTTCGAGAAGCTCAGCGCCAGCCCGGCTCGAAGGGTGCGGAGCAAGTCTTCGAGTTCAGCCTGAGCCAGCCCCAGGCGGTCGCCGAGCTGCAACGTCGGGTCGTCGAGCATCTCGGCCAGCGGGCGGTTGTACAGGCGGTAGCCGCGCAGCCCCCAGAATTCCTCGAGCCGCGGATTGGTCAACAACACACGACCGGTCGAGTCGAGCAGCAGGACGCCATCGTGGGTGGCGTTGAGAACGGCCGCCAGACGATCGCGATCCTCGGCGATCACATGAACGGCGCGCGCGTTCTGGATGGAAAGACCGGCCTGGTTGGCCAGGGTCTGGGCGGCGCGCAGTTCGAACGACTCGAAGCCGCGCGCTTCGCCGAACAACAGACGCGCCAGCCCGACGACATGATCGCCGACGCGCATAGGCACCGTCAGCAGCGTCACCATGTGGTGATCGCGGAGCAAGGCCAGATCGGCGTCGGATAGCCGCGGATCGTGAGCGTGCACGATGACCGGCGCGCCGCCGTTGAGGAGATCGCGCAACATCGGCTGCGCGACCAGGTCGACCCGTCCGCCACGTGGCTCGCTCTGGCGGAGCTGATCCTCTTGCCGATCGAAGTCGAAGAGCAGGCAACGCTCGGCGCCGAGCGCGCGCGCGAGCACAGTCGCCGAGGCGCGGTAGACCGTGCGGATGTCGATCAACCCAGCCAGGCGGGCCGCCGCCTCGACTACGACGTCATGACTTTGGGCCGCGGCTCCGACCAGATCAGGCGCCGGCGAAATAACCGGGCGAGCCGGAGGAGCGGCGGCCTGCAACGCCAGCCCAAGCACTGCCAGGAGCGCCACGCCCAGGCCGAGCGCCCACGGCCACGACCCTGAACCGGCCGTCGCGGCCACGGCCAGTGCGATCAGGCCGGATCCGGCCAGAACGGCGACGGCGCTCAACACGGGACGCGATGACATGCGAATCAGGGGGTCGGTGTGCGGGTGGCAGTGCGAGCCGGTGCTGGGCTCCGGGTCACCGTCGCCGAGGGTGTAGCCGTCCGACGTAGGGTAGCTGTCGCCGTGGCCGCGACCGGGCTGGGCGGGAGCGCCGTCGGCGTAATAAGGTCGTGCACCTCTGTCAGGCGGGCGCTCACGGTCGGTTGCTGGAGCTGGGAGGCCAGTGAGAACGCCGTCTGCAGATCGGTCGCCTCTTCGGCGTAACGCCGCAAGGCGCGATAGGCGGCGGCCCGCGCGATCAGGGCGTCGGCCTGCTGGCTGCCCATCTCAGCTGCGGTCAGTGCCCGCGTGAGGGCGTTCACGGCGTCGACGTTTTGGTCGATACCCAGGCTGGCCAGGCCGAGCCCCAGGTTGACGTCGTAGTCGCCAGGTGCCCCTCGGGCCGCGGCCTGGAAGTTGGAAAGCGCCCCGTTCGGGAGATCGGCCCGCAACAGCGCCTGGCCATTGCCCACGTAGGCCCGGATCAGAACCGGGTTGGTGGTGTCAGCCCGGTCGAGCATACCGATCGCGCGGTTGAAATCCTCGCGCGCCGCCTCCAGAGCGCCGCCGCTCAGGAGCAGTTCGCCGCGCTCGACCAGGCCCTCCGGAAACGCTGAACGCAATTCGAGCGCCTGGTTGATATACGACAGCGCGATCGTGGGATTGCCGCGCTGGCGCTCCACCACGCATTGCGCCAGCAGCGCATCGGCCTGCGGGCGGCTGCGGATATTCATGGCGTTCGCCGCCGGGAAGAGCTCGCCGAAAGCGGTTGTATCGAGGACGTACGGCACGGCCAGGCGCAGATCGGCCTGTGCGCCGGTGGAGTCGCCGGTCGCGATTCGGGCCCGGCCGCGCCCGAAGAGCGCCAATACCTCGGCCGGGTTGATCTCCAGCGCGGCATCGGCCGTATCGAGGGCTTCTTCGTAGTCGCCGGCGCTGGCGTAGGCATTCGCCAGTTGCCCGAGCACACGCGGATCCTGCGGCGCCAGGCGCTGCGCGGCTTCCAGATCTTCGATGGCCCGATCGACCTCGCCGTTGATGAGGTAGTAGTCGGCGCGTGCCAGGAAAGCAGGCAGGTAGGGCGGACTGGCCCCGATGGCTTCTTCGAAGTCGTCAAGCGCCCGCCGGGTGTTGCTGCCGGAAAGGGCGAGACGGGTCAGGCCGCGACCCCAATAGGCCGCCGAAAAGCCCGGGCTCTTCTGGAGGGCTGAGGTGTAGTTCTTTTCGGCCTGCAGCAGACTCTCCGGGTTGCCGGCCGCACGATGAGCTTCAGCGAGATAGAAGAAGGGATAGGGACTGTCAGGGTAGAGCTTGATCGCCTGATCGGCGTTCTGCAGCACCCGGTCCCAGTTTTTGTCGAGATAGCCGAAGCGGACGTTCTGGTACGCCTCTTCGGGGCGGGCTGATTGTTCGGTCGGCACGGCCGAGGTCGGTGTGGTGACCGGCAGGCACAGGTACTCGGCCAACGGCCGCGACGCGATGATGTCGCCGGTTGGCTCGCAGGCCAGGGCCTTGGCAGGAGTTCCGGGGGGTGTGGCCGTCTCGGTCGGGGTGACGGTGATGGTCGCGGTCGGTTGCGGCGTGGCCGTGATGGCTGCGGCGCTGCCGGGCGGAAAGATCCCGGGCACGACATTGACGACCAGCCAGTAGCCGAAGCCGCCGGCGATAACCACTACCACAGCCATTCCAGCCAGCCCCTGAATGCGGCGACTGGCCCAGGCGCGTTGCAGTTGCGTGGTCGCCTGGCGGGCTGGGGCGTTGGTCGCGAGTTCATCGATCGTCGGCCCCTGCGGCAAATTGGCCTGCTCGGGTGTCAAAGCGCCCAGCATCACCAGGCCGCGGCGGGCATGGACCGAATTGGGGTCGATTTGGAGCGCCTTCTGCAGGCAGTAGATCTGTTCTTTCTCAGTGTCGACGGCCGAGCTGAGCCAGACCCAGTAATCGGCGTTGTTGGCGTCGGTCTTGATCAGCCGGGTCAGCAGATCACGCGCCCGACGGCGCTGGCCGGCGCGAACCGCTTGGACCGCCTCGCGAAACATAGCATCTGACATAACCAAAGCAATATAGCACAGCGGCCCTGGGAGACAATCCGGATTTGGTTATGGCTCGTTGGCGTGTGGCGCGGAAGGGCTCAAAAGGCCGGCTCGGCTCAAAATGACTTCCAGTTCTCGCCTCTCGGCGGGAACGAGAGGGAGCAGGGGTGGGCGCGGAAGACCACCGACCCGGCCGAGCAGATCGAGGGCGGCCTTCAGCCCGGCCACGCCAAACCGCGTTGTCACGGCCGTGTTGGCCGGGATCAGCGGCAGTTGAGCGGCGCGGGCGCCGGCCAGGTCGCCCGCCTGAAAGGCGTCAAGCACCCGGTGCAGTTGCCGGGCGGCGATATTGGCCAGGGCCATAATGCCCCCGACGGCGCCGATCGCCAGGGCCGGCAGCAGGAACCCGGCCGAGCCGGCCAGAAGCTGAAAGCCCGGGCGACACTCCAGCGCCATGCGCCCAAATTTGGTGATGTCGCCGCCGCTGTCCTTGAGCCCGAGGATGTTCGGGTGGCTGCTCAAGCTCACGACAGCCTCGACCGGCAGATCAACGCCCGTGTTGGCCGGCACGCTGTACAGGATGACGGGCAGGGGGCTGGCGTCGGCTACGGACCGGAAGTGCGCGTCCAGGGCCGGCGCGGTCATGCGGGATCTGAAGTAACCGGGCGTCACCACCAGGGTGGCATCCGCGCCGGCCGCGGCCATGCGCCGCGTCAGCGCGATCGTGGCCGTGGTTGACTCAAGCCCGGCTCCGGCGATCACGCGCCGGCCCGGGCCGAGATGCTGCCGGGCGGCCCGCACAACCTCCACCCGCTCATCGAGGGTCAGCGATGAGAATTCGCCGTTGGATCCACCCAGTACGAAGCCGGCCAGCGGCTCCTCGGCCAGGCTCTCGAGATTGGCAGCAAGCCCGGCCAGATCGAGACTGCCATCGGGCGAAAACGGTGTGGGGAGAGGAGGATAGATGCCGCTGAGGTCCATGTCGCCATGATACCGGATCGTGGCGCTGGTACACTCGCGGCTAGACGTACTCTCGTTCACTGTCGGGAAGATGAGGTCGGCGTGACTCAATCCACAGCGCTTGAGCCGGATGGCGCTTCCGGCGTGCTCGCCCATCGCGCCCAGGCTTTGACCACAGCCCGTGCGCTGGCCACTCGCTTTTCGGCCCGGGCCCAGGCGGCCGATCGACTCGGGGCGTTGCCGGCGGAGGATGTGCGCGACTTGAAGGTCAGCGGCTATCTCGGCCTGAGTGTGCCGGTCGCATTCGGCGGATCCGGCCTCGGTCTGGGTGACTGCGTTGCGGCCCAACTCGAGCTGGCGCGCGGCAGCACGTCGACGGCTTTGGTGGCCGCAATGCAGGTGCATCTGTTCGGCCATGCCGAGGAGACTCGGCCGTGGCCGGAATCGGTCCACAAGCAGCTAGGCCGTCTGGCCGCCTCGGGTGCTCTGATGAACTCCGTCGCGAGTGAGCCCGAGTTGGGGAGCCCATCGCGCGGGGGCTTGCCCAAGACCGAGGTTCGGCGCGCGCCGACCGGGACGGGGTGGCTGGTCTCTGGCCGGAAGTCCTGGACCACCGGCGGCGCGGCGCTCGACTACCTGCTAGTGCGCTGCCGCCTCGGCGATGAGGCCGTGGTCGTCCTGGTTCCGGGCGACGCCACGGGTGTCGAATGGCAGCCGACCTGGCGCGATGCGCTCAGCCTGCGCGCCAGCGACTCGCACGAATTAGTGCTGCACGACGTCGCGGTGCCTGAGGATGCCATCATCGCGCGCGGCGCTCCGGCTTCGCCACTCCCGAACGCCTGGTTTGCCTTGCTGACGGCGGCGACCTATCTGGGCGCCGGGTTGGCGGCCCGTGATCGACTGATCCTTTACGCGCAGCAACGAATCCCGACGGCGCTCGGTCGCCCGATCGCGACCCTGCCCGGCATTCAGCGCCAAATGGGCGAGATGCAGGCCGTGCTGCAGTCGGCCGAACTGTTTCTGCAAACGGCGGCGGACGAGTGGTCGGCCGAGCCGCTCGCGCGGCGAGATGCACGCTACCCGCGGGTGGTGGCCGCCAAGCACGTGGCAATCGAAGCGGCTCTGCGAGCTACCGAACTGGCGTTGCGGGTGGCCGGTGGGGCGAGCCTCTCCTCCGACCTCGAGTTCGAGCGCTACTTCCGGGATGCGCGGGCCGGGCTGATGCATCCGCCGACCGGCGATGCGGCGCTCGAGTTGATCGGCCGGGCCTTGCTCGGTGGAGTTGAGCCGACTTGAGTGCCGACGTCACTCTTTCATCAAGCTCGGCAGATAAACACGCTGGTCAAACCCCGGCGGAAGCGGCGTCAGGGTCGGCGCCGGCGTTGCCGTTCGCGTGGGGGTTCGTGTGGGTGTCCGCGTGGCCGTGGCCGTCGGCGGGACCAGTGTGGCAGTGGGCGTCGCGAAGGAGGCCGGCGCATTGGTCAGCCCGATGTCGAGGCTCGAGATGCTGATCACGTTGCTGGCGATGGTGAACGCGTCGGTGAAACCGAGATCGACCCCGTTGGGGTTGACGTCGTTGTCTTTTGTGTCGTCAGCACCCTGGTTCTTGGGCGAGATCGTGATCCCGCCCGGGAGCACGATTCGAATCCGGTAGCTGCCCGGTGTTGGGGCAACCAGGGTGTAGATCCCACTCGCGTTCGTGACAGCCGTATCGATCAGTGCGGTCTTTGTCGAGTTCCAAAGCTGGACCTGGGCCGCACCCACCCCGGTTTCGCCGACGTCCTGGATGCCGTTGGCATTGGTGTCGCGCCAGACAAAGTTGCCGAGGTTGATCGGCGTTGGCGTCCGGGTCGGCGTCGGGGTCTTGAAGACGACGATGCCGGCATCGATGCTCGAGATACTGATGACGTTGCTGGCGATACTGATGATGTCGGTGAAGCCGATGTTGGAGCCCGAGGGATTGATATCGCTGTCGTCGGTGTCGTCGCCGCCGGCCAGGTCTTTGCCCGTGAACGAGTCAAGGAGATGGGGCAGGACGACGCGGATGCGATAGGTGCCGGGGGTCGGCGCGATGACGGCGTAGATGCCCGAGGCGTCGGTGAGGTCGCTGGCGATGAGGTCGGTCTTGTCGGCGCTCCAGAGTTGAACGGTCACGCCGGCCAGACCGGGCTCGCCGGCATCTTGCTGGCCGTCGGCGTCCAGATCGTCCCAGACGAGGTTGCCCAGGTTGATCGGCGTCGGCGTGCGGGTTGGCGTCGGGGTCCGAAAAACGATGATGCCGGCATCGATGCTCGAGATGCTGATGACGTTGCTGGCGATGCTGATGATGTCGGTGAAGCCGATGTTGGGGCCCGAAGGGTTGATGTCGCTGTCGTCGATGTCGTCGCCGCCGGCCAGGTCTTTGCCGGAGAACGAATCAAGGATGTTCGGCAGGACAACGCGGACGCGATAGGTGCCGGGGGTCGGCGCGACGACGGCGTAGATGCCCGAGGCGTCGGTGCTGTCGCTGGCGATGAGGTCGGTCTTGTCGGCGTTCCAGAGTTGAACGGTCACGCCGGCCAGGCCGGGCTCGCCGGCGTCCTGCTGGCCGTCGGCGTCCAGATCGTCCCAGACGCGATTGCCGATGTTGATTGGCGTCGGTGTCCGGGTGGCCGTCGGAAAGACAAGCGTCAACGGCAAGATGAATGTGAGCTGCGGGTTTGGGGCGCCGACGGCCGACGGGGCTTGGCTCACGCTGTTGAGGAGCGTCAGCACCATGACCGCGATCAAAACGACGGACCCGGCCCGTTTGAGCCTCTGACGATACGCTACGTCTGGCATGGCGCCTCTGAGTGGAAGAATGGACCTGCCGAATAAACGCAAGTGGGTCGAGTTTATCGGTGCCAGCGGCGGACGGCAATAGGGGAATAGGTCCGGGTGGAAAGCGAAACGGCTTGCCATAAAGGCAAGCCGTTTTTGTCTGCGGACCCGACGGGATTCGAACCCGCGGTCTCGGCCTTGACAGGGCCGCGTGTTTGGCCAGCTACACCACGGGTCCAGGGCAACGAGGACGGACTATAGCACAGGGCTTTCAGTTCGTCAATGTTGTTTGACGGGTGGCACCGTCAGGTGAGCCATGAGGGACTTGAACCCCCAACCAACTGATTAAGAGTCAGCTGCTCTGCCAATTGAGCTAATGGCCCGCTATTGTTCTGGCTTCGGACGTCAACTGCGTGGTCTAGCGACGCGCGAGGTTACCTGCCGAGCCAACAGCCCTGTCGCCAGGGCAAGCGCCATTATACCGAAGACGCGTGGTCTGTCAACGGATTTTGAAGACTGAGACCGATTCCTTCAGGCCGAAATCGATTATGACCTCAGCCGCTGCGTGCACCGCTCTTCGCCCAACTTTTCAATCGCACGGGGTCGCCTATAATGCCTGGCATACCTTTCTATGCAGCGACTCTCAACAACCACACTCGTGCTCTTGGGTAGTGCCGTCTGGCTTGGGTTGGCGCCAATCGGGCGGGCACAATCGGCGCTCACAATCACATCCGACACGCTCACGGCAGACTTGCCCGACACCTTGACGTTCGCGTTGCAGGCGGACAACGCTGCGCGCATCACCGACGTGCAACTGAACTACGGCGTCAATGCGCGCAGTTGTCAGGAGGGCGCTGCCAGCCAGGCGCCGGAGTTTACGCCGGGCACCGCGATCGAAGCGTCCTGGACCCTCGATCTGCGCGATACCGGCTCGTTCCCGGTGGGCGCTGAGTTGTGGTGGAACTGGGAGGTGAGCGATGACGCCGGCGCTGTCACGACGACCGAGCGCCGCACGCAGCGGCTGGAGGATGAGCGCTTCAGTTGGCGGACGACGACGCGCGGCGCCGTGACGGTGGCCTGGCATCAAGGCGATCAGGCTTTTGGCGAAGCATTGGCCGCGATCGCCGCCTCCAGCCTCACGCGCATCACGCGCGACGCCGGGCTGGAGCTCGCCGATCCGATCCGGATCTATGTATACCCGGATCCGGCTGAGATCGCGCAGGTCATCCTCTTTCAACCGGAATGGGTCGGTGGGCTGGCGTTTCCGGAACACAATATCGTGATGGCCGCGATTGCGCCCGGTGAGGACGCCTGGGCCCGTGAGGTGCTGCCGCACGAGTTGATGCACCTGGTCAGCGGCGCGCTCACGTTCAACTGCCTCGGCGCGCGCATGCCGACCTGGTTGAGCGAAGGCCTGTCACGTTTCGCTGAAGACAACGTCGATCCGGCGCTGGCGGCCCAAGTGCGTGAGATGGCGCTCGCCGGCACGCTGCCGCACCTCTCGGCTCTGGCGAATGCCTTTTCGGCCTACGGCGGCGAAGCCCGCGTGTCATACGAGCAAAGCCTGCAGGTGGTCGCTTTCCTGATCGAGACCCACGGGGCCGAGAAGATGTCGGCCTTGCTGGATGCTATTGCGGCCGGCACCGCCATCGACGCGGCGCTGACCCGGGTCTATGGGCTGACGACCTATACGCTCGATTCGGCCTGGCGCGAGTCGTTTGGCGCGCCGACCCGCGAGGCCGCGGTCGCGACGCCCTTGACGGTGCCGACGCTGGCATTGTGGACGGCCGTGGCGCGCTCGAGCTCGACACCGGCGCCCAGTGATACACCGCTGCCCGGCGTCACCGAGACCCCAGCACCCGTGATCGAGTCGACGCCGCGCCCGGTCGAGTCGCCGACTGCCGCCGCGCCGGGCGGCGGGCTGGCCCCGTGCGGTGCGGGCGCCGCCGCTCTAGTTGTCGTCAGCGGCGCCCTGCGGCGCCGCCGCGTTGGGGCATGACGCTTGACAGGCGCGTTGCCGATGAAAATCAGGCGCGCCGATCATCGGTCGATTCGATAATGCTTGTGCCGAGATCGTGACGTTGGCAGGGATGGGCAGCCAGCCCATTCCCATAGTTGTTTGCCGTGCCTCTTCGCGCCGTTGAGAATCGATGAATTGCAGCGAGTTGACCATTGCGGCGCAAGCTGCAAGGTTCGGCGCGTCTGGGCCAAAGTTACCACTAGGGGAGAGCCATGTTTCGCAATCGCTTGATCGCTTCTTTGCTTACGTTTTCTTTGGTGCTCTCGGCCTGCGCCACACCGACGCCCGAACCCACCCCCGAGCCGCCGACCGCCACGGCGACGCTCGCGCCGACGGCAACCGCGACGCCGACGCCCAGCGCGACGCCGACGATCACGCCTACGCCGACCGAGACCGCCACGCCGGCGCCGACCAATCGACCGGAGGGTTTTTACGTTCATCCGCTGCAGGGTTTTGCGGTGACGACACCGTCGGACTGGACGCGCTACGAATCGGACGACAATCTGGTGATCTTCGACAGCGAGCGAGACGCCTTGCGGATGATGATCGGGCGCTACGGCGCAGCATCCGACGGCCAGCCGCAGCTGAACTTCCTGGTTAACGACCTCAAGAATGGTTTGAGCAGCAGCGTTTCCGGTCTCACCGAGACCGACCGCGGTGAACGCGCCCTGGGTGACCTCACCGCCGTGTATGCCCATTACACCGGCAAGCTGCGCGACAACCCGGAGGTTGCGTTCTCGTTCACAGCCTTCTCGGCCGTCGATGGACCGTTTGAGTACGTGGCCTGGATCTCGGCGCCCGAGCAGACCTTTGTGGCGCGTCGATCGACGCTTGACACCTTGCTCGACGGCTTCCGGGCCAACGCCTTCGTCTTCGGCCTCGACCGGGCCGAGACGTTCGTGCGCCTCGGCTTCGAGCCACGCGATCCGGAAGACCTGGATCCCGCCCTCGGCAGCGGCTCAGCGGACGCCTATAAGGGCTTGCTTTTTGCCGGATTGGTGCGCCTGACGGCCCAGTTCTCGGTCGAGCCGGATCTGGCGGAGTCCTGGCAGGTGAGCGACGACGGCACGGTCTACACCTTCACACTGCGTGAAGACGCCCACTTCGCCGACGGACGCGCGATCACGGCCGAGGACGTCCGTTCGAGCTGGGAACGGGTGGCCGACCCCGAGACCCGGTCGAACGGCGTGGCGACCTACCTGGGCGACATCGTCGGCGTGCAGGCCCGGCTCGACGGCGAGGCCGATTCGATCAGCGGGTTGACTGCGATCGACGACCGGACCCTGCAGGTCACGCTGGACGGCCCAAAGCCGTACTTCCTGGCCAAGTTGTCGTACCCCGTAACCTTCGTGATGGATCCGTACGATCTGGCCAAGGGTGATCGCTGGATGTTCGAGCCGAATGCAAGTGGTCCCTTCGTGCTCAGCCGGATCGTGACGGATGAGGTCGTGGTCTTTGAGCGCAACCCCGAGTACCACGCACCGGCCCCGGTGCGCTATCTGGCCTACGTCATCAACCCGGGCGGCTCGGGACTGAGCTTGTATCAGGCCGGCGAGCTCGATGTGACCGGCCTGGCGAGCGAGGATGCGCTGCGTATCCGGAGCGATGCTGCCGACCCGCTCCACGATCAGCTGTACACCGTCCCCTCGATGTGCACCAGCTACATCCAGATCGACCCGGCGCGAGCGCCGTTCGATGACCCGGCCGTGCGCCGCGCTTTTGCGCTGGCCGTCGATCGCCAGGGCCTGGTCGAGCGCCTGTCAGCCAATACGGATCTCCCGGCCACCACCATCCTGCCGCCGGCGATGCCCGGTTACTCGCCCGATGTCGCGGCCTACAGTTACGACCCTGAGGCTGCCAAAGCGGCCCTGGCGGAGTCGACCTATGCCGGTCAGGCTTTGCCGACCATCACGCTCTCAGCCGGCGGGTACGGCGGCGACCCCGGCGACTACGTCAACGCGCTCATCGCCACCTGGCGACAGGTGCTGGGGGTGACTGTGCGGGTCGAACAAATCGACCCGGTCGAGTTCCCACGGCTGGCCCGCGAAGGCGAGCGCGAGGGCCAGCTCCTGCTGGCCGGCTGGTGCGCCGACTACCCGGACCCCGAGAACTTCCTGGACGCGCTCTTCTATCCGGGCAAGGAGTACAACTACGCCGCGCTGGACAATGCCGAACTGAATGCGTTGCTCGAGGCGGCTCGTGTCGAATCGGATCCGGCCGCGCGGTTGGCGCTGTACCAGCAGGCTGAAACCCTGATCCTGGCTGAAGGATTCGCGATACCGACCATGCACGGCGTGATCGACGTCCTGGTCAGCCCACGGATCGAAGGCTATCCGGTTGTGCCGCTGGGTGTGCGCACCTCGGATCTGGTGCGGATCAAGTAACCGCCGCGGAGTGGTCGCTCGCGAAAAGGCTCTGCCGGAGAAATAGCGAGGGCTGCGATGAACGGGGCCGATCCCCGTCCGTCGCAGCCCTCGTTCCTTGCCTGTCCCTGACCGACGGGGCCGAATCATCAATGGCGCGGCCCTGGCGGACCCATCACCATCCCCGCCGCCGTCAGGTTGAGGCGTCCGAGATCGATCGCCAGTTGTTCGACGCTGATCGGTTGCCCGTGCTCGAGCCACCACAGAAGCGCGCCCAGGGTGGCGTGCGCGATGTAGGCCACCTGCAGGTCGACCGGCAGCGATGAGCTGGCCGCCTGCTGGCCGCCGGCCGCAAAGAGCAAGCGGTAGCGCTTCTCCGTGATCTGCCGGAAACGATGCGCAAACGCGGGGTCGCCCTGTTTGCCCAGCATCACCTTGAAGAAACGCGCGTGCCCCTGAATCTCCTGGAGCAGAGCCAGAAGACCGGCCGGGATGTGTTCGGCGCCTGGCCTGGGCTGACCCACTTGCGCCGCCGCCCGTCGGGCCGCCAACGCCTGCACCTCGTCGAGGTACCGCCGGACCACATCGTGTTTGTCAAGGAAGTGCCGGTAGAACGTCGAGCGGTTGACCTGCGCGCGTGCAGCGATGTCGCTGACGGTCACTGCCGTAAAGCCCTTCTCAACCGTCAGGTCAAACACGGCCTGTCGCACCCGTTGCTGCGAGCGCCGCACGCGGACGTCGTCTTTCGTTTGCGACTTGTGCGCCAATATCGCCTCCCCTGTGGCAAATCCGACAGATGCCGGGCCTTTGTTGGTTGACGGCGAGTGTAGTCGATCCTAGGCTATCAAAGCAGCAGAGTGTTGCTTTTAACTGGTTACCCCACGGCTATCCCGGGAGATCATCTCATGCCTATCGTGTTGATCGACATCTATACCATGCCCGATGAAGCGGCGGCCACGTTTGTGGAGCGGGCGCGACCGATCCAGACGTTGCTCAAGACCCTGCCAGGCTTCATCGAAGGGCATCTGCACGAATGCATGGCGGGCGACAGCCCCTTTCGATTCGTCTCGACCGCGGTCTGGGCGGACGAGGCGGCCCTTGACAACGCTCGCAACGCGGTCAGCGCAGAGAATCGACGCCTCGGTCTCGATCCGCAGGCCCAGTTGCGTGCGCACGGTATCGAGCGCCGACGGGCCCTCTATCGACGGATCGGCTACTGAGCCACCGTCAGCCGGTGTTGCGCAAGCCGGCCGCGATGCCGTTGATGGTCAGGGTGACGACTTCGCGTAACGCCTCTTGCGCGCTGGCATCCGATCCCGACGCCTCACGCAACCGGCGCAACATCTCGACCTGGATGAAGTTGAGCGGATCGACGTAGGGGTTGCGCAGGATCACCGACCGCTGGATAACCGGATCGGCCGACATCAGTTCGCGCTGGCCCGTAATCGACAGGATCGCGGTTTGTGTGCGTTCGAATTCGGCTCGGATCCGGGCGAACATGGCCCCAGCCTCGGGCACATCGCCGGCCAGGTCGACGTACAGGGCCGCGATGTCCATGTCGGCCTTGAGCAGCGACATCTCGGCGTTGTCGAGCAGGGCACGGAAGAACGGCCATTGTGCGTACATCTCGCGCAGGGCATCGATCGGAGCAGCGGTCAGGCCGGCCCCGAGCCCATACCAGCCGGGTAGATTGAAGCGGCTCTGCATCCACGAGAACACCCATGGGATCGCGCGGACCGCGGTCGGTTTGAGGCCGCCGCCGCGTCGCGCAGTCGGGCGCGACCCGATCCGGAGCGCGCTGATCTCGTCGATCGGCGTGACCGCGCGCCAGAAGTCGATGAAACCGGGTGTGTCGTAGACCAGAGACCGGTACTCGGTGCGCGCGGCGGCGGCCATGGTCGACATGGCAGACCGCCAGTGGGGGGCCGCCACCGGTGCTTCGTGGGCCTCGGGCGTCGCACTGGCCAGCAACACAGCGCTGACGATCTGTTCCAGGTGGCGATGGGCCAGGTCCGGGTCGGCGTAGCGCGACGCGATCACTTCGCCTTGTTCGGTCACCCGGAACCGGCCCTCGACCGTGCCCGGAGGTTGGGCCCGGATCGCGCGATTGGCCGGCCCGCCGCCCCGGGCGACCGTGCCACCCCGGCCATGGAAGATCGTGAGCGTCACGGACTGTCCCGCGCACACGGCCGTGATCCGTTCCTGGGCTTCGTACAGCGCCCAATTAGCGGCGAGGTAGCCGCCATCCTTATTGCTGTCGGAGTAGCCGATCATCACCATCTGCTCACCGCCGCCGGCGGCCAGGTGGTGGCGATAGACCGTGAGCGAGAACAGGCGCTCGAGGATCTCGCCCGAGGCTATCAAGTCGTCGATGGTCTCGAAGAGCGGCACGATCTGCAGCCCGGGCGCGCAGCCGGCCCAGCGGGCGAGCAGCATCACGGTCAACACGTCGGCCGGGCTGCGCGTCATCGAGATGATGAACGGGCCCAGCAACTCCTGCCCGTACACCAGTTGAGCGCGCGCGATCAACTTGAACAGCGCCCAGGTCTCGCCGGTCTCGATCGTAACGCCGGCATGGTCAGAGAGCCCGACCGGACGGGGCTCCTCCAGCCAGCGGGCCAGCAGCGACACCTGGTCTTCGGCCGGAAGTTGGTCGAAATCCTGCGCCCAGCCCAGCGCGCGCAGGATCTCGCTAAGCGCGGACGTCAGGCGGGCCGAGTCCTCGCGCAAATCGAGCCGGGCGGCGTGCAGGCCGAAGATAGCGAGCTGTTGAAGGAGCAACGCCACCGACGGCGCATCGCCGTCAGGCAGGCCCGCGTGCCCGACCGCAGCCCGGGGAGCGGCGGCCATGACCTCGCCCAGCGGCGTCAACACATCTTCGACCCGGGCGCGGGCGGTGTGCGGCGCCTGGCTGAGCAGACGGGCGGCCATGTCGTCGCGTGATGCTTCCTCCAGGTCGTGGGCCAGCAGGCTGAGGGCGAGGCGATAGGCTTCGTCTCCGTAACGCTCCTCCAGATAGGCGGCGTGGGGCGGGAAGGGTCGGCGGGCGTCGATCCAGGCCGTGAGCGCCGACGAGGCTGGAACGCGCCGGGCATCGAAGCTCAGCCGACGGCCCAGGTCCTGCAATGTCGCGCGATGACGCTCGACCGCCAGGCCGCGGTGCAGGCGCAGGGTCTCGGCCGTGACCGAGGCCGTGACGTTAGGGTTGCCGTCGCGATCGCCGCCGACCCATGACGCCAACGTGAGCCAGCCGCACGGCGCCCGCAGTCGCGGGTAATGGCGCGCGACAGCCTCGCTCAGCTCGCGCTCGATCCGCGGCAACGCCTGCCAGAAGATCTCGTCGACGAAGTACAGGTTCGTGCGGACTTCATCGGTCACGGCCGGCCGCGCGGTGCGGTTGCGGTTGGTCAACCACAGCCCGACGACTTCGCCCTTAATCGCGTTCAGATGCGCCTCGCGCTCGCGGGGGAGCAGGTCGGTGTAGTACAGGGCACGCAGGCTGCGAGCGATGCGCTGCAGCTTGGAGAGCACGGTCCGGCGTTTGGCCTCGGTCGGGTGCGCGGTCAGCACCAACTCGACCTTGAGTCGGTCGAGCAGTGCCTGCACGGCGCCGGCCGGCACACCACGGCGCTTGAAGGATGCGAGCGTGTCATCGAGCGACTCCGGTCGGGCCAGGTCGACGCGTTCGCGCACCCGTAGGCTGCGTACGCGGCTGGCTTCTTCCGCGAGGTTGACTAGATCGAAGTACGCGGTGAAGGCGGCCGCCACAGCCCAGGCGGCGTTCGCGTCCAGCTGCCGGACCTGCTCGGTCAGGCGCGCGCTCGCGCCCGGCTCGGCGGCGCGTCGATCCTTGGCAGCCTGCCGTATCCGCTCCTCACGGACCAGGAGCTCGGGCGATTCCAACTCACTGATGACGTCGCCCAGCAGTCGGCCGAGCAGGTTGATGGTGGCGGAGAGCTCCATGTTGGGGGATGGTTCCACAGGCGCGGTGATGACGCGCTCACTTGGTCCAGACCGGCGTTCCGTGTCCGGCCAGGATGACTTCGGGATTGAGCGTGAGCTGGCGCCAGGCCGATTCCTGGGCCTGGACCTCGTTGTCGGTGTTGGCGCCGAAGGAAGCCCGCAGACGGCCGCCGAAAGAGCGCAGCGAATCGCCGGCGAACAGCACGCCCAGGTCCGGGGCGAAATAAGACATGTGGCCAGGGGTATGGCCGGGCGTGTGCAAGACACGGAGCCGGGCCACACCAATCAGTTCGTCGCCGTCGTTCACGGCCGTGTCCGGCGCGACCGGCGTTACGCGCGCGAACAGCAATGTCGAGGCGGCCTCGAAGGCGCCCCGCATCGGTCCGGGCAGGCCGATCCGGCGGGTCTCGCGGGCTTCACTCATCGCTGCACCTTCGAGCGGTCCGGCGACCACGCGCGCACCGGTCGCAGCGCGTAGGGCCGCCGCGCCGCCGACGTGGTCGCGGTCGGCATGCGTGATCAGAATCTGGCGCACGGCCCCGGGTTCGCGCCCCAGACGCCGCAAAAAGGCCAGGATCTGGCGATGGCTGTACGGCAGCCCGGCATCGATCACATCCACGCCGTCCGTGCCGGTCAACACATAGCAATTGGCGACCACGCCCGGGACGCGATAGACCCCGGCCACGATGGGTTGAATCACCTGGCTCTCCGACCCGCCGGATGAGGACCGGCTGTGAGCTTCATAAAAACCGTCAAAAAGAAGGCCGGCGCCACTTCCCCGGCCGGCACGGACATTGTAACGTAGGCTACAGACGCGACGTCAGGATCACGATGGACAGCCGCGTGTCCGGGCTGTACACTGCAAACGACCGATCGCGCTGGGCCATGACGCCCGACCGTCTCACGTCTGGGGCGGTACTTGCGCGACATCCTGTGCACCGCGCCGAGGACTTCCATGACGAATCCTGGGCCGACCGCTGTGAATGCCGAGCACTGGCTCGATGAGGCCGTGATGTGCACGACCTTGTTGAGCGGTCGCTATCGCGACGAACTCTCTACTCTGCTTGCCACCGCCCGGCGCTTGATCACGGCCGCGGCCCCGAACGATAGCGGTCGCCGGCTGATCCTGGCCGCAGCCCGGCGGGCCGTGACGCAGATCGACCGCCGCGTGATCAGCCTGATCCCCGAGTCACGCGAAGACCGGGCCGTGTTGGTCCACGCTCACACGGCCTGCGATCGGCTGTTGTCGACGCTTCCGGAGCTGCGCGACGCACGCGGCTAGCGCACCGCCTCAGGCCGGGGCCGATGGCGGAGCGCCCGTGTCGGTAGCGCGTCGTGTCAAACGCCAGAGGGCATAGATCACGACCAGACCCGCCGCCACCAGCAAGATCGCCTCCTCGTATAGGGCCAACCAATGCAGCGCCGATTCCCAGTGATCGCCTAAGGCCCAGCCGAGCGCCGCAAAAACGGTGTTCCAGAGTGCGCTGCCGAGCGTGGTGGCCGCCAGGAACGTCGACAGCTTCATGCGGGCCATGCCGGCCGGGATCGAGATGAAGCTGCGCAGACCCGGCAGCAGGCGTCCCAGAAACACAGCCACCCAACCGTGGCGCTCGAATGCGTTCAACGCGCGCTCCAGTGCGGCCTCGGTCAGGCCGATCCAGCGGCCATAGCGGCGCACGGCCGTGATCAGGATGTGATCTTCAACCCAGCGTCCGAGCGCGTACAACAGCCCTGCGCCGGCCACAGAGCCGATGGTCGCGGCTATGACGACGCCCCATAAGTCAAAGACGCCGCGCCGGGTCAGCACGCCTGCGAACGGCAGGATCGCCTCGGATGGGATCGGTGGAAATACGGTCTCCAAAAGCATCGCCAACACGAGACCGGGGTAACCGGCTTCGGTGATCACCCACTCGACCCAGGCGATGAGGGCACTAAGGATCTCTGTCACAAATTCTCCTTCGTTCATGCTCTCAACCCGGGACGTCGACCGGGCGCGGGTTGGTGTGCGGAAAATAACATATCGCCAAAGACCTTAAAATATCCACAGAACGCCCCGGCGACCTTGAAATTCCAGCGATTTGTTGTAAATTCCGTCTCGACGCGCGACCGACAGCCGCGCGTTCCATCGTTGCCGCCTATCCGAGCTCGCCGCGCCGGTTAACCGCCGGGCGGTCCGTGAACCTCGGACTGGGTGGCAAATTCGTTTTCCGGGAAAGGTATCGATACGATGCTGGCCACATTCAAGCGCTACGCCTATCTGAGCCCCAAACTGGAGCCTGTGGCGCGCCCTGATAAGGGCGGGCACGGCCTGATTGCGCGCGACCCGATCGCAGCCGGTGATCGGTTGTTGGTGTGGGGCGGCGCCGTCGTCGATCAGGCGCAGTTGTCGGCTTTGCCGGTGTTGCTCCAGCGCCGCAGCGTGCAGGTCGATGAAGGCCTGTACCTGGTGACGCCCGTTGACGACGAGCCCGCCGATTTCATCAATCACTCCTGCGATCCGAATGCCGGCTTGCAAGGTCAGTTGACCGTGGTCGCTATGCGCGACATCGCGCCCGGCGAGGAGGTCTGCTTCGACTACGCCATGACCGATGCGAGCCCCTACGATCAGTTCAACTGCTCGTGCGACACGCCGCTGTGCCGCGGGCAGGTCACGGGCAACGATTGGATGTTGCCTGAGCTGCAGGAGCGCTACCGCGGCTTCTTCTCGACCTACGTTCAGAAGCGGATCGAGACGCTCGGCGAGGGTGTGCGCTTCTAATCACGCTCTGGAACGAAAGGCATAGCAAAGGGGCCAGGCAGATCGCTGCCTGGCCCCTTTGCATGCTCGTCATGCGCTTACGGCAGCCAGTCCGGCAGGCTGGCGTCGGTGGCGAGCACCGTGACGACATTGTCCGTGGCCGACCAGAGCACGATCTCGGGCGTGGCGAACGGTGTCCCGAGCGGGAAGCGCTGAATCACCAGCGCGTCACCCCACGGCGACCAGCGATAGCCGGCGAACGTGAACGCCGGGTCGTTGGTGATCGGCGCGGCCTCGCTGCCATCGGGTCGAACGCGCCAGACCTGCTTGCTGGGGCCGCTGTCGGCGGTGCGTTGATTGATCGCCACCCAATCGCCCAGCGGCGACCAGATCGGCGTGCCGAAATCCGAAAGGCTGTATTCGCGCCCCAGGATCGGGGTGAGCCCACCGGCTTCGCCCAGATCGGCCACGATCACGGTGGTGTAGGGCTGCGGGGCTGTGGCGTCGTCGAACTGCAAGGTGGTGTAGATCAAGCGACTGCCGTCGGGCGCGAACGAGCCCATCGTGCCTTGGCGTGTCTCGAGCAGCAGTTCGCGCTGGTCCGCGATCCGCAGGGCGCGGATGCTGGCTGTCGAGTTGTCGACCATGCCCAACCAGGCCCCGTCGGCGGACCAGGCCGGCGAATAGCCCAGGATTTGCGTGTCCTGGTAGACCGGCGCGGTTTGCCCGTCGGCGACGCTCAAAGTCCAGACCCGCGGCGGCCCCTTCGGTGAGCCCGGCGCGAGGCCGGCCGGCTCCCGACTGTAGGCGATGCGTTGCCCATCCGGCGACCAGGCGGAGCCGCTGCACAGGTCCGGGCCGCAATTCAGCAGGATCCGGGCCTGGGTGCCGTCGCGATCGACGATCCACAGATCGGTGCCGGCTTCATCATTGACGACGCTGAAGACCAGGTTTTCGCCGTCCGGAGCCGCCGCGAAGTCGAAGATGCGACCGTCGCTGTGCGTCAGCTGCAGCCGTTCGAGAGTGGTCGGATCGATCCGCCAGAGTTCGTGCGGTGTCTCCAGGCCGGCGGACAGATAGACGATCAGCGGCTGCCGCACGGTGTACGTCCAGGTCTGCGCTGAAAGCACGGCGCGCCCGTTGCGTGAGCGCGCTCCGGACGCCAGCGTGATCTCGACGGTGTCGCCGGGCGCAAACGGCCGGGCCGGCACAAAGCGCACGGTGTTGCCGGTCCAGACGAAATCGCCCTCGGTTGCCGGGCTGACGGTGAGCGCGGGCTCCACCGTTGCGGTGTCCATGGCCTCGGAAAACTCAATCTCGATTCGGCCCAACGCGCCAAGCGTCTGGCCGTCAGCCGGCGTTACCCGCACGACCTGCGCGCCGACACGATCCCCGAGCGCCACGACCAGCAGGATCGCGGCGAGCAAACCGCCCAGCACCACCAGGACGAATCGATCAAAGGGATCGAACCGTAGAGACATCGTTTTTGTGGTCACGGATACATGTAGGGGTGGTCGGGTTCGGTCGTCGGCTCGATGCTCACCGCGCTGATGGCCGGCAAGGGGCGTCCGGCATATTCAACGACGTCGATCGTGCCGCGGACGCGGACCCAGGCGTTGTCTTCCAACCCGGCCGCGTCCGTCCAGGTCACGGCGGCCGCGACTGCGGCGGCGTCGGCGCTGCAACAGGTCACCATGAAACGGGCCACCATGAACTGGTCGGGCCCGAGCTGCGGGTCGTGATAGACAAAGCCGATGACATCGGCCGGCAGGCCGCGCACGGTGGCCAGGTCGTCGGCGTAGTTTACAGCGCGCACCCAATCGAGGATCGTGCGCTGCTCGGGCGCGATCTGCAGGCGTTGGGCGTCGCCCGAGGCCGCGATCGGTGCGCCGGCGTTAAGACCGCGGGTGTCGATGGCGCTGGCGCCGAGCGGCCGGGCCGGCACTGCGAGCCCAATCACGAGTGGCACGGCCAGCGCCGCCGTTCGCCAGACGCGCGATCGACGGGCACGACCCTCGGCGGGATCGAGTTCGGGCGGGAGGTCGGGGTCGAGATCGAGCACATCGGGCTGGCGCCGCCCGACCCAGGCCCCGTACGCCAGACCGAAGGCCACCACAACGCCCGCCACGATCAAGGCCGTGAATCGCTCGTTGATGTAGTAGTAGATCGCGCCGCTCAATAGGCGGGCTCCCAGGAACCCGCCGAGGGCCGCCATAACCGCTAGTTGGGCCAATCGATACAGTCTCAGTGACATGCGATCACCAGGTTGTGTTGAGGTTGATAAACAACGCCGCCAGGACCGTCATCAAGAGCGGCAAGAGCACCAGGTAAGCCACCACGCGGCGCTTGAACACGCCGGTGTACAGCAGGATGCTCTTGATGTCGACCATTGGGCCGTACACCAGAAAGCCTAGCAGCGAGCCGGTCGTGAAACTGCCGGCGAAGGCCAGGGCGATGAAGGCGTCCACTGTCGAGCAGACCGACAGGAGCACCGCCAGCGCAATCAGGACAAGCACCGAGACGACCGGGCCACTGCCGATCGCCAGCACGACCGCGTTGGGCACCACAGTCTGCAGCAACGCGGCCAACAGGGCCCCGAGCACCAGAAAGCGGCCCATGTCGAAGAACTCGTCAACGGCGACTCGCAGCACCCGTGCCAGACGGGCTAAGGCCGTTTCCTCGGCGCCGAACAGCACCGGGGGCAGCATGGGGCCGCCCCGCATCAGGGCCGGCTCGGGCAGGCGCAACAACGCGGCCGGGTTGCGATTGGCCGCAAAGACCGCGCCGGTTGCCACGGCGATGACCAGGCTCAGGATCACGCGGCCAAAGAATACCGGCGACGGGCCGAAGGCCGCCAGCGTGCTGGCGATCACGATCGGGTTGAAGACCGGCGCCGCCAACAGGAAGGCCACGGCCGCCGACATCGGCAGGCCCTTCCGCACCATCCGCCGCGCCAGCGGAACCACGCCGCATTCGCAGACCGGAAACACCAACCCGAGCAAACCGCCGACAGCGGCTGCGGCGAGCGGGTTGCGGGGCACGAGCCGCGCCATATCGTTAGGGCGCAGGAAGACCTCTACCAGGCCGGATGCGAGCGAGCCGATCATGAGGAACGCCGCGGCTTCGACAAAGATCCCCAAGAAGACCGTGGCGAAGGTCGAGATCGAATTGAGCCAATCGATAGGTGACATAGACAAGCGCAATCCTAAACGACATGGCGGGTGTGCGCCAGCAGAGGATCTGAGGCCGGTCTGAGACTAAATACGGTTTGTTCACTAGAACGAATGTGGTACACTCGCCGCAAACCAGGCTCGATTCACGTTAAGGTGAGCACCTGGTCTTCTCAAGGGTCTATCGTCAGGTGGGATGCTTGCACCGGAGGGTGTGGGCAACAGTGGGCTGGTCAACAAGTCGCGGCGGGAGAGCGGATTAATGGAAAAAGCCAAGCGGGTGGTTTGCATAGAAGACGAACCAGCCATGATCGACCTGATCCGCCTGATCCTGAGTCGCAAAGGCTATACGGTGGCCGGGGCGACGGGCGGGCGTGAGGGTCTCGAACTGGTGCAATCGACCCAGCCCGACATCGTGTTGTTGGATCTCATGATGCCCGACATGGACGGGTGGGAGGTCTACCAGAAACTAAAGGCGCACGAGAGCACGCGCGAGATCCCGGTGATCGTGGTGACGGCCAAGGCCCAGAGCATCGACAAGGTGCTCGGTCTGCACATCGCCAAGGTTGACGACTACATCACCAAACCATTCGGGCCGCAAGATTTGATCGAGAGCATCGAGAAGGTGCTCAATCGGCGCACGGCGCCCAGCGCCTGACACCGATCGAGCGTTCGCTCATCTGCAGTTCAACACGGTGCCTGGGTTCGGGGTTATTGCCCCCTGAACCCGGGCACCGTCATTGTCTGCCGCGGCACAGCCAGGAGTGAATCGGGTGAAGGCGAGGTGGGCAGTGGGCCGAGCCCGGTTCCACTGCCCACCTCGCCTTCACCCGGTTTTCGTTGCGCGAGGGTGGCGGCCCAGAGCGCGGGTATGATAGGGGGCTGATGAAACGCATTCAGATCCTGTCAAAAGCCAGCGGCGAGCTGGTGTTGCCCGACGTCGCGTGGTGCAGCTCTTTCTGGTGCAAACTGCGCGGGCTGCAATTTCGAAAGGCGCTGAGGCCGGGCGAGGCACTGCTTCTTGTGGAAGATCGCGACAGCATGGTATTGACTGCGATCCACATGTTCTTCGTGAACTTCGACCTGGGCGTGATCTGGATCAATGACGCCGGGCGTGTCGTCGACAAAATCCGCGCCAGGCCCTGGCGGCCATCGTATGCGGCGCAGGCTCCAGCCCGCTACGTCCTCGAGACCGCGCCAGATTTCCTCGACAAGGTGAACATCGGTGATGAGTGGATACTGGAAGGCGCTCCGCAGCGCGCTGCTCGTTAGTCTCGTCGGCGTCATGACCCTCGGCGCAACGCCGCAGGCCCGCGGCCAGGATACCGCCGGACCGACCTACGAGGTCCAGCCCGGTGACACGCTGGCGTCGATCGCTCAGCAATTCGGGCTCTCGCTCGACGCGCTGCAGGCGGCCAACCCGGGGGTCGATCCCGCCGCGCTGCCGGTCGGTCGGCAACTGGTTGTGCCCGGGTTCGATGGCGTCGCGGGCCGCTTGATGGTCCATGCGCTCGAACCGGGCGAGACGCTCGACAGCCTGAGCCTTCGGTTGGGCTTCACGCGCGAGTCCCTGGTGCGTCTCAATCACGTGGTCAACCCGGCGCGGCTCTATATCAACCAGAGCATCGTGGTCACCGACCAGCCCGACTCGGGCCCGGCGCTCGCAACAGGACGTGTGATCGAGGCACGCGCCGGCAGCGGCTGGCTGAGCGCTGCCTCCGCCGCGCGCATTCATCCGTGGGCCCTGGCGGCCGCGAATGGCCTGGCTCACCCGTGGGTTGCGGCCCCGGGCCAGCGGCTGGCCCTGGCCGGGGGCGACGCGCCGCTCAAGGGGTTGCCCGGTGTGATCGACTCGTTCGATATCACTCCGGCCCCGGCCGAGCAAGGCCAGACTGTCGTACTGCGCATCGTCAGTTCGGCGCCCATTTCCGTTACGGCCAGCCTGAATGACACAGCGTTCGTGATCAGCCACGACCCGGCCGATCCGTTGACGGCGTACGGTCTGCTCGGTGTCTATCGCCTGACCGAGCCCAACCTTTACCCGTTGAGCGTAACGATCACCCAGGCGGACGGCAGCATCTACGCCCTGACGCAGGCGATGCCGGTGCGTTCGGGCCGCTACGTGGTCGACCCGCCGCTGACGGTCGACCCGGCCACCGTCGACCCCGAAACCGTCCGCCCGGAGTATGAGCGCGTGCGCGCTGTCGTGACCGCGCCACCGTCGGGCGCGCGCTTATGGACCGGTCTTTTTGCGCTTCCCTCGGTCGGCGTGATCCGTTCGGTGTTTGGCGCGCTGCGCTCGTACAACGGCGGGCCGTACGACTCCTTTCACGGCGGCGTCGACTTCAGCGGTGCGGAGGACCGCCCGATCACGGCCCCGGCGCCCGGGATCGTCGTCATGGCCGAGCCCCTGACGGTGCGCGGCAACGCCACGATCCTGGACCACGGCTGGGGCGTGTACAGCGGCTACTGGCACCAGTCCAGTTTTCAAGTGGCCGTGGGTGACCGGGTCGAGACCGGGCAGATCATCGGCTTCCAGGGCGCGACCGGCCGCGTGACCGGGCCGCACCTGCATTGGGAGATCTTCGTCGGCGGGGTTCAGGTGGATCCGCTCGAGTGGACCGAAAGGGCGTTTCCTTGAGCGCCCGACGAGGCGGGCGCGAGATAAGCGTCGCCCTTCGGCGCTCAGGGATGTGGGCTCAGCGCTTCGGACGGCCGACGCGTTTCGACGCGACGCTAGACCGCCGGATCGACCGGGTCGTCGCTGTCGATGATTGGGTCGCCGTCGTCGTCGATGATCGGGTCCGCGGGCTCATCAGCCCCAGCCGCGTTCTCGGCGAGCACCCGCTCGGCTTCGGCCAGCTGATCCGAAGGCACCAGCACCTCAACCGGCTCGGGGAGCCCATAGGTGACAGCGTACGATTCCCCGGCCAGCATGACCTTGATCCCGGCAGCTTCGAGCTGGCCGCGCACGATTTCGGCCATAATCCGGTTCCCGGCGACGGTGACCGACGCCCAGGCGATTTCGGGTGGCATAAGGTTTCCTTCCGCGTATTGAATTGCCCGCAGCTCCGAGTATAATTGAATGGCTGTTTGCGGCTGTGCTACTTTCTCCTCGCATCTCACCTCATCGTGTTCGGGATGTCGTTCGAGCGTGGCCGGCCGACCACGTGTGCAGCAAATCTCTTGGGATTGGATTGGACAGGAACATTGACCGACGTCGTCGCCCCGAAGGCTGATTACTGGGACACCGGCTTCGTTATCGACGAGGCGGACCTCGAACATCTCTACAACCTCCTGCTGGAGACCGAAACTCCGATGACCACGATGGAGCTGGCGCAGGCCGTGATTGCGCAGCGTGTGGTCCGTGAGACAGAGGCGCTCAAGCGACGCGAGGCGGGCGCCGTGCCCTATATGCCGAAGGAGGCATATGCGGCCGGCCAGCGCCTTGCATTCTCGTTGCCCGGCAACGTGATCGGCACCGTCGTCAACGTGCGCCCGGGCATCAACCCCGACCTGGGCGATTTCGATGTGTTGACCGTGGCGTTTGATGACGGCCGGCCGACCAAGCTCTTCGCCGGTCGGCTCCCTGAGCATCCGCTCAATCACCGGTCGGTCCAGGCGGGTGATGCCGAGATCGCGCCGCCCGAGGAGCTGTTCGAGCGTTACGGCGCCAACGTCACGGCCAAGCTCGATGAGCGGCTGCAGGCCAGCACCGACATCGTGCGGCTGGCGGGGCGCTGGTTCCCCAAGCCGCTGATGGCCAACGTCAACGAGGGCCACCTCAACCTGGCCGAGGCGGTGCTCGACATGGCCGGCGGCGGGCCGTTGCCGACCGAGGCGCTGCTCAAGGAAGTCGGGCTGCCGTCCGAAGTCAACGCCCAACTGCAGACCTTCTCCATGAACTACGCGCTCCGCAAGGACGACCGCTTCGACGAGGTCGGGCCGGCCGGTCAGGTGCTGTGGTACCTGCGCCGCCTGGAGCCCGACGCCGTGCAGGCGGCGCCGCAGCGGCTGGTGCCGGTCCTCTCCGAAACCGATGTCGAGCTGACGCCCGAGCTGGCGGCCTTGGCGCGCGAGATCGAAGACGAGTGGACGGTCGACCCGCACGATCTGCCCGCAGCCGACGACGTTCAGGTAACCCTGACCTTTCCGCATCGCCGCGCCGGCACGTTGCCGCTGACGCCGCGTTTGGCCGCGCTCTTCCCGACGGCCCAGGTGACCGAGCGAATCCGCCTGAACCTCGTGGATGCGCAGACCGGTGAGCGACTTGCCGGCTGGGTCGTACGTCCCGGGCGCTACGTGGTCGGGCTGGGCGAGTGGTACGACCGGATCGACATGCCGGTTGGCGGGCTGCTTAACGTCCGCCGCGGCGAGCGCCCGGATGAGATCGTGCTGGCCGCGGCGCGCCGCCGCCCGACGCGCGAATGGGTGCGGACGGCTGCGCCGACCTCGGAAGGACGCCTGGCGTTCAGCATGCAGAAGAAGCAGTTGAGCGTCAATTTCGACGAGCTCATGGTGGTGGCGGTCGATCAGCCTACGGTTGTCGATGATCTGTGGCGCAAGCTGGCCCACACGCCGTTCGAGCGCCTGGTCGTCGACGTGTTCCGTGAGTTGGCCAAGCTCAACCCGCAGAGTGCCGTGCATGCGCGCTCGCTGTACGCGGCGGTCAATGTCGCCCGGCGCTGCCCGCCGGCCCCGATCTTCGGCGAATTGGTGCAGCGACCTTATTACACCCATGTCGGCGACGCCTACTGGCGCTTCGACCCGAGCCAGTACAACAATTGACGGACCGCGCATGACACTTAATCGTCTTCTCTCAAAGCCCGGCGTCGAAAGCCGGTTTCACATCGACTTCGACTGGTGGGAGCGCGAGGGCCGGGATTTTCGCGTCGACGTGGCGCGCCACCTGCGGCCCGAAGCCGCCCACGCTTTTGCCTCGGCTCAATCCGACGAGATGATCGATCTGATCGATGGCGAAACGGCCGAGATCACACAGGTCGACAAAGCTCAATATCTGCTCCGCGAGCAGGTTCGGCCGACGAACGAGTTTGTGGGCGAACACACGTCGATGGTCGACGCGGTCTTCCACATCCTCCTGGCCAACGGCAACCGCCCGATGACGCCCAATGAGCTCTCGGTCGTGCTCAACCGTCCGGCGCAGACGATCCTGCGCACCCTGGGCGGCAAAGTGGTCTATAAGGGTCTGCGACCCATCTACGATTGAGCGATGGTGCGGAATAGCGAAGAGGCCTCGGTTAAAGCCGAGGCCTCTTTTGTTGTCGGTGGGGGGCTACTCCGGCCGGGCGGCCGAAAAGGTGACAAAGACGCCGTCGGCGAACTTGACCCGGTTGTGCGTGTCGAGGTTGAGCACGTAAAGTGAGTCACAGGCTTCCGCGCAGCCCATCAGGTGGGCCTGGATCAGCAGGTCGGTCGGCCCGAGCCAGGCGATCACGCTGTAGCGCTCGTTGGGCTGGCTCTGCAGCAGTTGCGTGGCTCCGCCGCCCAGGCCGTCTGAGACGGCAACCCAGCTGATCACCTCGGGCAAAGTCGTGCTGGCCAGCGCAAACGCGATTCGGCGTCCGTCAAGGCTGAAGCGCGCGCTCCCGATGGCGGCTTCGCCCGGGATGGTCGGCGGCGCCTGCACGGTGGTGGTCGGTCCGCCGAGGTATCGGATCACCAGCTCTTTGACGGTGCCACAGTGTTCGACCACGCTGGCGCCGTCCGGCGCCAGATCGTCGATGCAGGCTACGCGGGCCGGGTCGGTCGGCACAAGCGCATCGATGCGGCTTGTGACCAGGTCATACCGGAACAAGCTGGACACACCGGGGTACACCAGTTCGGCCGGCGCAGCCACAGGTTCTTCGGCATAGTACACGGCGGCGCCATCAGCCGACCAACCCGCGACCTCGACCGGGCTGGCGGATCCGACGAGTTGCGTGACGCCCGTGCCGTCGACGTTGCCCATGAAGAGCGCCTGCGTGACGCCATCGGCCGACAGCGCAGTCCAGGCCAGCCGGCCGACCGTGTCGAGCGGTCTGGGCTCGAGCGCGAGCGTCGTGCGCGGGCTCAAAAAGGTCAGGGGTTGGGCACCGGCCGCGTCGAAGCGCAAGGCCGTGTTGGGCGGCGTCCCGGGCAGGGCGAAAGCGATGTCCAGATAGGTGCCGCCGGTCGGGCGCAGCCCGGTGCCAGGGACGCGGGCCGGCTTGATCGGCAATTCGGCCCAGGTCAGTTGGCCGACGGCATCGCTCACCAACGCGAACTCGACCCGGACGTTGGGCTGCGGCGTCACGGTTGGCGGGACCGGCGTAACGGTGGGCTCGGTTGCGGGCTGGGTGGGGGCCGGCTGCGGGGTCGCGGTCGCCACTGACGCGGCCAGGCCCTGGATGCCGGCCAGCGCCTGGTTGAAGGCTGAGCACCCGGTCAGGCTGAGGGCGGCGACGATGAGCAACCCGCGGCCGACAAGACCCGGTAGGCGGTGAGAGGAGTTCGACATACGTGTAGATACCCGGCTGGGGCCAGAAAAGGACCCCGGCCTCATCATTATGACGAAGCCGGGGCCCAGGGGATCGTTGGGGCTCGTGTGCGATGCTTGGCGCGCGGCTCGCGTATAATCGTTGGCTGACGCCACGACATGCGCCCGTAGCTCAATCGGATAGAGCAGCAGCCTTCTAAGCTGTTGGTTGTGGGTTCAAGTCCCGCCGGGCGCGCCTTCTCCTCTGAGCCACTGGTCAAGCACGGAGAGCGGAAATCCAAGCGCCAGGCGGCGCGCATCGGGGCCCGGCGCGGCGTTTTCGCCGGGAATAACAAAAGGCGCAACGGGAGGCCCCGTTGCGCCTTTTGTCGGCGGTTCAATCCAGCGATTCGAGCGGTATGCGGTTGCCGTAGGTCGGCGCAGCCGCGTTAACCGGCGCGGCCCACTTCACGCCGTTGGCGATGACCCGTCGGACCTGGGCGTCGTAGTAGGTCGGGAAGGTCTCGTGGCCCGGACGGAAGTAGAAGACGCGCCCACGGCCGCGCTGCCAGCAGCAGCCGCTGCGGAAGACCTCGCCACCCTTGAACCAGCTGACCAGCACCAGCTCATCGGGGGTCGGGATGTCGAAGTGCTCGCCATACATCTCCTCGTGCGCGAGGTCGATGTACTCGGGCAGGCCGGCCGCGATCGGGTGGGCGGGAGCAACGACCCACAGGCGCTCGTTTTCCTGATCGTGCTCGCGCCACTTGAGGTCGCAGCTCGTGCCCATCAGCCGCTTGAAGATTTTGGAGAAGTGGCCGGAGTGCAGCACCACCAACCCCATGCCATCCATCACGCGTCTGTACACGCGCTCGACGACCGCATCCTGCACCTCACCGTGGGCCATATGGCCCCACCACAGCAGGACATCGGTCTCGGCCAGCACCGCCTCGGTCAGACCGTGCTCGGGATCGTCGAGCGTCGCCGTGCGCACCTGCGTATAGCCATGCGCCTGGAGCCCCTCCGCGATCACGCTGTGCAGGCCGTTGGGATAGACCTTCGTCACCTCGGCGTGCGTCTTCTCATGTCGACCCTCGTTCCAAACCGTCACACGTAACGTCTCAGTACCCATTGCAGTTCTCCTCAAGTGTTCATCGAGGCCGAGAGGGCCTCGTCTTCTCCAGTTTGATCGCCGCACCGCCGCGCGTCGAGGAGGCCACGATGGCGTCGTACAGCCGCGCCATGCGCAGACCGACCTCGGGCGGGCACGGGTTCTCGATCTCGCCCGCGCGCACGGCCAGGAAGGTGTCGACCACGCCCAGGGAGCGCGGCAGGCGGACCTTGCGCAGGCCGGGGCCGCGCGAGCGCCAGACCTCAAGGCGTTCGCCCCAGATGCCGGTGCGGATCACGGCCTGCTCGGCGAACACGTCGATCTGCGAGCCGATCACGCCGGGCGGGCACACCCCCGCGGCCATCAGGGTCACCAGGGCGCCGGAGCGCAAAACCCCGCGCACCGCGCCGCGCACCTCGACCGGATAGCCGTCGTCGCTGAGCGTGGCCGACACTTCGACGAAGTCTTCGCCGGCCAGGTCGCAAACCGTGTTAAGCAGGTGGGCGCCTGTGTCGAACAGGAAGCCGCCGCCCGAGATCTCGGGGCGCTGGCGCCAGGTGCCGACCGTGTTCACGGCCCAATCTTGAAACGCCATGCCCGTGATCGCGCGGATCGGCCCGAGGCCGCCCGAGCGGAGCCAGCCGCCGGCCAGTCGGATCGACGGCGACAGGCTGCCCGGAAAGGCCACGACCAGCAACCGCCCGGTGCGGTCGCGCGCCTCGATCAGGCTGCGCGCCTCTTCGCCGTTCATCACCATCGGTTTCTCGAGCAATACATCCAGACCGGTCTCCAGGCACGCGACCGTCTGATCGTGATGATAGACATGCGGCGATGCGATGAAGGCCGCGTCGGCCTTGACGCGTTTGAGAAGACCGTCGAGCTCTCGAATACGGGTCGGCGGCTTGACACCGCCCGCGACAAAAACGGCCCGCGTCAGCCTGGCCTGCTTGTCGTCGGGCTCGGCGATCGCCACGACCTCGACCCGGTCGCGCATCTTGAGCAGATCGGTGATGTGGTGGCGCATCATGCCGCCGGCGCCGACCAGCACCAGGCGCAGCGGCGCGCGGCCCTTTGACGTTGCCGATTTCATTGGGTTACTCCGGAGGATGGGCTCTTGATATCGGGGTAGCGCACAACCCCTCTATTGTAATCTACGGGATCGCGACCAGGCTTTCGCCGACCAGCCGAAAGCGATGTGCGTCCGGGCTGGTGCCGTAGAAGGTCAGTTCATCCAGGCTCTCGAATCGAAACGTCAAGAGGGTGGGCTCGCTGGTGCGCAGCAGCTCGACGACAGCGACGTCCGATACCGTCAACATCGCGATCACGCTGGAGCCGCCGACGGTGCAGGCCGCTTCGGACTGTACGAAAAGCACCCGGTCACCGGACGGCGCCCAGCCGATGGCGCTGACCGGCCAATTCGGCTCGATCACGGCGGCGCGCACGACGGCGGTGTCTGACCAGCTCCAAACGATCACATGGCCCTCCGCGATGCCCGCGACAAAATTACCGTCGGGCGATGTCGCGCCGTTGCCCAGGGTCGTGGTCGACTGATCGTCGACCGACCAGCGCCGGACGGTGCCGAACCACGGGCAGCCGCCGCCATCCGGTGAGCCCTGGGCCGCATCGGTGAAGAACACGAAACGCCCGTCGGGGCTCCACTGCAGGACGCGCAAGCCGAACGCGCCAAGGCCCTGGCAGACCCGGATCTGGCGAGCGGCGACGACCGGTTCGCCCTCGGGGGTCGCGCGATAGCGGATCTCGTCATATCCGACGGGTCCATAAGCATCAAACCCGGCGGCGATGTGACAGGCCGCCGACCACAGCTCTGCGGCCGCGATGCCATCCGGGGCCGGCGAGCTCTCAACCAGAGTCGGCTTGGCCGCCAGCACCGCCTGGGCAAAGGCCGTGGCCTCGGCTTCGGGCCCGAGCGTTGCGGTCGGCGCCGTTGCGGGCGTTACCAGGATGGGGGCAGTGGGTGGGGCCAGCGTCGGGACCAGAGTTGGGGCAGGATCGGCGGTCGGCATGACGCCGCAGCCGCTCAGGGCAAAGGCGACACTGAGGAACAACAGGTATGGGGTCCGCATGCCTGCAAGTGTAGTCGAAAGTCGAACCGACCCTAGACGACGTGGTCCTCCAGGGCATGGATGTGGCAGGCTTTGATGACCAGCGAAACCTGGCGCAGCTCCGGGCATTCCTGCGGCACCGTGTCGAGCCCCAATTTCGCGTAGACCCGGCAGATCAGGTTGTCGGCGCGCTGGATCGCCAGCTTGCGGGCGACACCTTCGGGCGAACAGGACGCGGCCAACAGCATCGCGGCGCGCGCCTCCTGGATCGTCAGTTGGGGCAGGGCCATGACCGCGCGCTCGACCCAGGGCCGTTCGAGCGGTGTCAATCGATCGCGCAGTTCGTTCGCGACCGTGTGCGCGCGGGTGTGCACCTCGGGGTCGATCTCGACCCGACCGGCCATGACGCGTTTGAGCGTGGGCAGCAACGCACTCGGCCGCCGACCCTTCAGGCAATAGGCCACGCCGCGCACACCCGTGGCCAGTAAGGTCAGAAAGTCCTCAAGGTGCTGCTCGTAGGCCGAAAACAGGATCAGGCCCAGCTCCGGCCGGGCGGCCTTGAGCATGCGCGTCAGCTCAAAACCCAGCGTTGTGCGGCTCCAGCCCTCTCCCGCGGAGTTCGCCGGGAGTGAGATATCGAGAATCGCCGCATCGAGGGCCGTGTGCTGCGCCACTGCTAGCGCCTGGTCGCGGTCCGCGGCCTCAAGCACGTGGTGGCCATCACCCTCCAGGGCTCGGCGCAATCCGTGCCGTTCGAACTCGTCGGCGTCCGCCACCAATACTTTGAGCATATGAGGCTACCTTCCTCAACCGTCAGCGTTAGTGGTTCGATCCTGTTGAGTTAAGGAGGATCAATCCTCACTCAGCAGGGGTCCTAATCCCCGACTATGGGGCCGTCCGGCCTGCTCGTGTGTGCGATCGCCTGCGATTGTGTGCGGGAACCAGCCCCGGCGGGAACCAGTCCCGGCGGGAACCAGTCCCGGCATTCCTTGGAGCGCGCCCAGGTGGCCCTGCACGAGCAGTCCGTGGCGATGTGCCTTTGCCGGAATCCGCGCCTGACAACGCGCGCCGTTTCACGTGAGGGGCGTTAGCCCTGCCAGCGCCAAGCCCGGGTTAGGGCCAGCCAGCACCCGTGCTATAGTCGGCCAGGCGGCGTTGGGCTGGCGACAGCCCGCGAGACCTCGGAGAGGATGACGTGGAACACTTTGCGCTACCGGGAGAACGGCGTGAGGCGCAAGCGCGCGTCCAGGCGGCCCTGAGGGCCTGGTATGTCGTCGAGGACGATCCTGCTACGCGTCTCGATGACTGGTTACTGGTGCAGGAGCGCCTGGCTCGACTGGATGAGCCGGCCAGCCCCGCGCTCTTTCGGCGCCTGACCAATGAAGTCCTGATCGGCGGCCTGGACGAATTGGCCCGCATCGATGCCCAGGCCACCACGATCCTGCGCCAGCGTTACCTCGACTTGCGTCTCGGCAAAGAAGTCGCCAAGGGGCTCAAGCTGAGTCTGGATCAGGTCAACCGCCTCCAGGCGACCGCCTTGCGGCAGCTGAGCGACATCCTGGTCGGTCAGGAAGACGCGTTGCGCGAGACCCGGGCCCAGGCGCTGATCGCCGCGCTCCCCCCGGCTCCCTATCAGGCGCTGATCGGCATGGACGACCAGGTCGACCGGGTCGTTCGGTTGCTTCAAGGGAGTGACGCGTCGCCCGTGGTCGTGCTCGCCGGCCTGGGCGGCCTCGGCAAGACGGCCCTGGCTGACGCCGTCGCGCGGCGCCTGGCGCACACGGCCCGGATCGCGGGCCTGATCTGGCTGCGGGCTCCGGGCGCAAGTCTGAGCGACCCCAAACCCTACGATTTCGACGCGGTAGTGCACGACCTGTACGCCGCGCTGTTCCCGGACGAGGCGATGGCAAGCATGACCGCCGTGCGCCTCAACCGCGTCCGTCAGGTGCTTCAGCGTCAGGCCTACCTGGTCGCGATCGACAACCTCGAGAACCCGGAGGACCTGCGCAACCTGGTCGAGCGCCTGCCCGGCCTGGCTCTACCCACGCGTTTTCTCCTCACGGCCCGCACGCGGCCGTCGACGGGAGCAGCGGCTCACACGCTTGCCCTGGGCGAGTTGAGCGAGGCGGACGCGGTGGAGCTGGCGCTCGACCACTTTCGGCGGACGCAACCCGATGAGGAGGGCGCGCTCGTGGCTGACGACGCCGCCGCGATCTTTGCCGTGGTTGGGGGCAATCCCCTGGCGTTGAAGCTCGCGGTTGGATTGATCGCAGTGCAACCCCTCGACGATCTGCTGCGCGATCTGCGTGAGCGACAGACACCGACCATCGACGACCTCTACCGCCACATTTACTGGCGGATCTGGAACGCGCTCAGCCCGCAGGCCCAGGCGCTCTTACTTGGGATGCCGCTCATCGCCGAGACCGGCGCAGCGCCCGAGCAACTGGCGGCGATCAGCGGCCTGGCCGACGCCGAGCTATGGCCGGCGATTCAGGAGCTCTGGGGCCGCTCGTTGTTGGAAGTGCGCGGCACGGTGCGTGCCAAGCGCTACGGCATCCATCGCCTGACTGAGACCTTCGTGCAGACCGATTTGACCCACTGGTCTGACCGCTTTTCGGAATGACACACCCGGCTGACGATCTCGAGCGCCGATTCCTCGCGACTATTGCCGCCAATCTCACCTATTGGCGCGCGCGGACCGCCCAACTGAGCCAGAGCCAGTTTGGAACGCTCGACGCCGAGTGGCCCAATATCGTGCGGGCCGTGCGGTATGGCGGGTCGGTTCCCGAATTCTGGGTAGCGACAACGGGCCTGGCCGTGCAAGTACACGAATATGTTGAGGCCCGAGCCCGCTGGTTCGGCTGGATCGAGCTCGCGCAGGCCCTGGCCGAACGCGTCGATGCGCCCGATCCGGTCCTCGCTTGTCGGCTGCTCGACCAGGTGGGGCAGCTGTATCGGCTTGAGTGGCGCCTCCCGGAAGCGCTGGCGATGCACGAGCGCGCCGAGGCCATGGCCGTCGAGGCCGGTGCCCTTGACGATCTCGCCCGCATCCACTTCAGCTTGAGCGAGGACTATCGGGCCGCGCGCCGGCCAGGAGAAGCCGAGACCTACGGACAACTCGCGCTGCGCGCTTTCGAGCAGGCTGCCGGCGCCCCGGCGCGACTGGCCGCGGTGCTCAACGGCCTGGCCCTGACGGCACACCTTCGGGGCGACTACCCGATCGCTGAAGCGCGCTTCGCGGCTGCGGCCGAGCACTATCGCACGCTTGATCGGCCCACCGATCTCGCCAGGGTGCTCACCAATGCCGGGGCGACCCTTGAAGCGGCCGGGCGCCCCAATGAGGCCATGGCGCTGTTCGCCCAGGCGCGCGCCTGGCATGAGCGCGCCGGCAATGCACTGGAGTTAGTCAAGCTCGAGCAATGGGTCGGGACGTTGTTTTTCAATCGCGACCAACTGGACGAGGCCGAGGCGGCTTTTCGAAGGGCCGACGCACCGTTACTCAACCAGCCAGGCTTCGTCGGTTTTCGTGCCGTGAACGAGAACAATCTCGGCAATGTGCGCCTCAAGCAGGGCCGACTGGCCGAGGCCGAGGTTTTGCTGCGCAAAAGCAGCGCGCTCTGGCGTCAGATCAATCAGCCGGTACAACTGGCCAATACGATCGGCACTTTGGGCGAGGTGGCGCTTCGGCTCAATCACCCCGACGAAGCCGGTGCCGCTTTTTCGGAGGCCGTTGCCTTGCTGGCCGATTTCCCCGACGACGCCTGGGCGCGAAAACTGAGCGACAAATTCGCCGCCTTGCTGAGCCAGGTCCCACGTGACCCCCCGGCGGGCTGAGACGATACCCGCCTCTTGCGATTTGTAACATCGCCGCACAAGACCGCACAAGCCCGCGTGCCCGGCGCAGTCGGCCGCGATCTAGGCTGGTTTCAATCGTTCCAGGGCGCAGGGGCAGCGCAACCCGTCAGCCGGGCAGGAGCAGGCCGCATGGCGATGCATGTCGCAGGGATGCAAAGGGCCGTGGGTCGTCTGAACCGCGGACGGGCAGGTGAGGTTCAGGTGTTGATCGCGGCCGGGTTCGATGAAGCGGCGGTGGCCGGCTGCATCGATCCGCTCGTTGGGGCCGGGCTCGAGGTCATTCTGGTGAGTCAGGCTACGCGTTGGGTTGTCGGCCGCCACGGGCTAAAGGCCAAGGCGACGCTCACGATTGATCAGGCGCGCGCGCGACCGCTGCCCCGCGCGCTGGTCGTGCCCGGCGATGCGGCCTGTGTCTCGGCCCTGTGGGCTGACCCGCGCGTCCACACGCTCCTGGTGGAGGCGCTCTCCGCCGGAACCGTGGTTGCAGCGTTGCGCGATAGTCAGGTTCCGCTGGCCCGGATGGCCGTGGTAGCCGAGGGCGGGCCGCCCAATCTGTTGACCCAGGACTCGCACTCGCTTTCCGACTTCATTCAGGTCGTCGTTGCGCGGGTCTCCAAAGCTCAGTCGGCTTCAATCCGATGACGGCGTGGTCGCCAACGGCACCCAGCCGCTGACCCGCGTGCCGGCACCGGGTGCCGAGTCGAAGCGAAACTCTCCGCCAAGGCTCTCCACGCGGGTCCGCATGGTGCGCAGGCCTAAATGGCCGTTCTCGGCCGCCCGGTTACGCTCATCCGGCGTGGACCCGATCCCGTCATCGGTCACTTCGAAGCACACCCGCTCGGGAGTGCTGTCGAGGGTCACGGCGACCGAAGTCGCCCGGGCATGCGCGGCGATGTTCTCCAGCGATTGATGGATGAGGCGGAAGAGCGCGGCCCGGCCCGGCCCGGTCAACTGCCGGTCGATCGCCTCGACCGCCGAATAACGCACTTTCCAGCCCCAGCGCTGCCCGAGGAGATCGAGCATGTTGCGTACGGGCTCGATCAAACCCCGATCGAGCTCGCTCATGTCAAGGTTATAGCGGATCTGGTAGAGCGTTTTGATCGCCTGTTGGGTCTCCGCGATGCTTTGCCCGATCAGATTCTCGATCTGGCCGGGATCCTGTCGCAGCCGCCGCCGGATCAACGTCAGTGAGAAGGCCAGCCCATTCAAGGACTGTTGAGTGGTGTCGTGCAGCTCATGCGCGATGCGCAGCCGTTCGACCTCCTGCGCCTGATCGAGGGCCTGCGACATGCGCTGGATCTCCTCGATCTGTTGCGCCGAAAGCAGAAACAACGCGGTCTGCTGCGCGATCAACTGCAGGGCATCGACGTCGCGATCATCGAAGACCTCCTCGTCCGGACGCGGTCCTAACGCCATGAGGCCTAGCGGCTCGTCGGCGCCGCGCAGTGGGATCACCAGCTCCAGACCGGCCGCTGCCAGGCCCTGAAACTCGACAGCCAGCTCGACGTCCGGCGCTTTCAGATGCACCGGCCTGAGGGCTTCGGCCAGAGCCGGGTTGAGGCTGCCGGGTGGCGGCATGCGCCAATCGCCGGCCAGGCTGATCAAGGTCAGTGGGGAGCCGGGCCGCATGCGCCACACCGCGGCGCGCTCCACCCGCAGGACCTGGGTTAACGTCTCAGCCAGGAGGGCCGGGGCACCGATCGACGCCGGCAATGTGGCGAGGGCCTGACCAAAGCGCCGGCTCTGGTCGATGCGCACACTGTCGCGATTGAAGGTGCGCGCCAGGACCGAGCCGAGTACGCTCTGAACTCCCCAGGCGCCGATGACGATCAACAGGATCACCAGAAACGCGAGGAACGGCGGTGCAATGGCTACCTGCACAGCGTCAGCCTGCAGCTCCCACCACACCCAGGCGCCGATGCTGGCCAGCAACGCGCTGCTGGCCAGAGCGACCACGAGCTTCAGGAGCGGATGCGTGCTGCGGAAGGCCCGATAGCGCAAGATGGCGCTGGCCAGCGCCAGCGGGCCGGCGAGGAACAGGTAGCGCACGTCCAGCTGACGGATGAAGAAGCCGGTTGTGGACGGGCCGAATGCCGATCCCAGCCAGATGCCGATGGGGATCATGGCGACCAGCATCCCGACCATGAACACCAGCGCCTGCCGCCGGATGCGGAAATTCGTGGCCGGCCACGCCGCGATGATCACCAGGCGCACGATCAGCAAGAGCACGGCGCTCATGAAGGTGAACACGAGCCAGCGCCAGAGGATATCGTCCCACTGACCGATCACGGCCGTCCAGCCGCGGCTCCACAGCAAATATCGGACGACGGCATAGGAGAGGCTCAAGGCGACCGCGTTGCCGTAGATCAAGGTCAAGGTCCAGCGGTTCAGCCAACGGCTGGTCTTGGGGAAGATCAGGGCGAAGTGGGCCCACTGGGCCGCAAAGAGCGGCCAGAGCATCCCGACGAACGCGAATTCGAGCAGGCGGGCGACATCGTCACCGTCGCGAAACAGGGCCGGCCAGGCCGTCAGGCGATAGGCGCCGAGGGTCACGAAGAAGATCGCCGCATGGCGATTGACGCGGTCGTCGGGCCGCGAGCGATACAGGGCGATTGCCAGCATCCAAAAGCTGGCGGCCAGGATGACCTCGGGCAGGGTGCTGTCGAGGTATTGGTGTCCGGTGAAGGTCTCGATCGTCAGGCGGGTGGTCATGACCTGACCATTGACGGCGTAAGTGATATCGAGGGCGCGGCGACCCTCGGCCCAGGCCTCGGCATAGACCGTGCGATCGTTGAAATCGTAGGGGCGACCGTCGATCGCGAGCAGCACGCTGTCGCGTGCGATCCCGGTGGCCACCAGCCCGGGCCAGTGGGGTGGGGTGACGTTGTCGACAAACCAGCGCGGATCGCCAAAGTTGCGCCCGACCAGGAAGCCGCCAAAGGGTTGACCGATGTCGCGGGCGAAATTGAACAGCCCGGTCAGGCCAACCAGGCCGATGGCGAGCATGAACCAGACCAGCGGATCGCGCGCGACCCTTACAAGGTCGCGGCGCCGTGTTGGAGTTCGTAGATCAGGCATGCCTTGGTGAGAATATACCCGGGACGCAGGTGCGGCGCCTGTTGGCCCATCACGCTCAGGCCGAGCTTGCCGTAGATCTGGGTGATATTGTTCTCGACAGTCTTGGGTTGCAGGCCGAGCCGATCGGCGACGGCCCGAACGTCGTACGACGCGGTGAGCCAGTGCGCGATCTCCCACTCGCGCGGTGTCAGGGTCGGCAGACAGGAAAGCGCCTGGTTGACCCAATGTCGCTCGTCACCCGCAAGTCGGTCGAGCAACTCCTGCGCGACCTGCCGTTCGCTCTTGACCTGAGGATCGAACGTCACGCGGCCATCGATCACCTGGTGGAGCGCGGCCAACAGGGCTTCCGGATTTCCGTCCTTCAAGACATAGCCGATGCCGCGATACCCGTCCCGGACCCAGTCGAAGAAGATGTGGCCACGATCCGGGTGCGACGACAGGATCAGGACGCCGACGCCCGGCCAGTGCTGCTTGAGCCGGCCGGCGAATTCCAGGCCGGTATCTTCGTTGTGCCGCGGCGGCGCGCCCTCGGCCACAGGGATGACGATGTCCACGATCGCGCCGGAAAACGAATTGGCCTTGACCATCCCTTCGGCCGTCTCCAGATCACCCGCTTCGGTCACCTGGAATCCCTCGCCTTCAAGAAACTGGCGCAGCCCGTTACGGAAGAAGACGTGGTCTTCGACGATCAAAATATGGCCCGGCATGTCGCTATCCCGATAGTAAGGTGGTGAACTGTGATGATCGTACCAGGAGCGTGCTCGACGCCCATAACGATATCCCCAACCCCTTAATCATACCGGAAAACCGAGGCCGCCCAGATGGCCGACACGACGCGTGCGCAAAGGCGTGTTGGCAGGCGCAGATTATGGTCGCGGCTTGCGCGGATGACGCGTATTGGGATCTGGACATTCGCCGCGCCTGATTCACCCAACTTCCTGTTGGCAGAGCACTCACGCATTGGGCCAAATCGGCACGAACGATCACCATTGGTGAGAAATCGCGTCAAGTCGCGAAAATCGGTGATTGCTCAGCCAGCAGAAGGTTGGGCGAGAAACGAGGGTGTGCGAGGGTCGGGGAGGAGCCCCGACCCTCGCACACCCTCGTTTCTCGCCAATCTTCTCCCACCCGGGCTGAACAGTGCTCAAATTCGTGGCAATCGAGCGGCCCGAGTCTGCTCCGGACGGCTTGCTCGGACGCACCGCGGTGTGCAACCCGGCAAGTCGACCAGTTTCGACCGGCACTTTTCCGTGTGCGCTGCTCGCCCGAACCGATGGGGCGACCGCTATAATCGGCGCGAGTATCAACCCGCTATGACCCAGCCTGCCTCAGCTCCGGCCCTGCTTGGCCTGGCCGACGGATCGCTATGGCCCGGGCGCGCTTATGGCGCCCGAGGCGAGCGCGTCGGCGAGATCGTGTTCAACACATCGCTCACCGGATACCAGGAGATCCTGACCGATCCCTCGTATCACGGCCAGATCGTGGTGCTGACCCAGCCCCACATCGGCAACTACGGCGCCAACGCTGAAGACGACGAATCGGCGCGCGCCTGGGCGGCCGGCCTGGTTGTGCGCGCGGCCAGCCCGGTCGTCAGCAATTGGCGCGCCGCTGGCTCGCTCGAGCAGTATCTGCAGGACCGCGGCATCGTGGCGATCACGGACGTCGACACCCGGGCGCTCACCCGACGCATCCGCACCTTTGGCGCCCAGAATGCCGCGATCTCGAGCCTCCAACCGGAGGCCGCGCGTGTGATCGGTCTGGCCCGATCCGCGCCTGATATGAACGGTCTCGATCTCGCGCGCGCGGTCAGTTGCCGGGAGCCATACGCCTATCAGCCGACTTCCGATGGTTGGGGGCTCGATCTGCCAACTCCGCCACTGCCACGTTACCGTGTGGTAGCCTTTGACTTCGGCATCAAACGCAACATCCTGCGGCTGCTCAATGCGCATGGCTGTGACGTCTGGGTGGTCCCGGCCCAGACCACGGCCGCCGAGGTGCTGGCCTTCAAGCCCGATGGCGTCTTCCTCTCAAACGGCCCGGGTGATCCCGCTGCCTGCACCTATGCGATCGAAGCAGTGCAGGCGCTACTGGGCCGCGTGCCGGTCTTCGGCATCTGTCTTGGGCACCAGATTCTAGGACTGGCGCTCGGCGGCTCGACCTACAAACTTAAATTCGGTCATCGCGGTGGCAATCAACCGGTCCAGCGCGACGCCGGGCCGGTCGAGATCTCCAGCCATAACCACGGCTTTGCGGTCGATGCCGCCAGCCTGCCGGCCGACGTTCAGGTTTCGCACGTTAATCTCAACGATCGTTGTTGCGAAGGCCTGCGCGCGCCGGCGCAGCGTGCCTTCAGTGTGCAATATCACCCCGAGGCGGCGCCGGGCCCGCACGATGCCCGCTATCTGTTCGACGCGTTTCGGACGCTGATGGCGAGAGGCGTCGGCTGAAGTCGGTCGATGGCCACCCAGCAGCCCGAGCCCGTCACGATCGTCAACGTCGGTTACCGTTCGACCAACTACTATGTGGTCGGCGCCGGATCGGCGCGGCTGCTGATCGACCTGGGTTGGCCCGGCTCGTGGGCCGAGCTAACCGGCGCCCTCAAGCGAAAGGGCCTGACAACGCACGACCTCACCCACGCCTTCGCCACGCACTACCATCCGGACCACGCCGGGCTGGCGCAGGAGCTCAAGCGCGCGGGTCTCACCCTGATCGTGATCGACGCTCAGGTCGACGCGATCCCGCTCCTGGCGCAAATGGTCAAACCCACCGACGGCTACCTGCCGCTCACGCTCGATGGCGCCCGGGTGCTCTCGGCCGGCGCGAGCCGCGCGTACCTGGCGCGTCTGGGGATCGCGGGCGAGATCATCGCGACGCCGGGACATTCGGACGACAGCATGACACTGGTGTTGGATTCCGGAGCAGCCTTCACGGGCGACCTGACGGTCCCATGGCTGGCCTTCGGCGACGGACAGGCGCGTGTGCTTCAGAGTTGGGCCGAGATACGACGCTCGGGCGCCACGACCGTCTACCCGGGTCACGGGCCGGCCGGGCCGGTTCCACCCGCGCTCGAGGCAACTACGGACGCAGGCTGATCCAGGGGATGATGGCGACGTCGAAGGGCGTCAGGACATAGCCCTGAACGCGCGCCTGAACGACCGCGGCGTAGGCACTGTGGGCGAGCGGGATCAGCACGGTCTGATCGAGTAGCCACGTCTCGGCCTGGTGATACAGGTCCAGACGCCGAACCGCGTCCGGCTCGGCCCGGGCTGAGTCCAGCCAGTCGTCCACGGCACGTTCGGCGAACCCGAGATTGTTGTAGCTACCGTCCGAGTGCGCGATCGAGTCGAGGAAATTTTGGGCGTCTGGATAGTCGGCGCACCAGCCGGTGCTGATCACGTCGGTCGCGTGTCGCGACAGCGCGTAATCGAAGTCGTACCAATCCAACACCTGGGCCGTGACCGAGATGCCCAGGGTCTCGCGCCAGCCCTGGACAATCGCGCCCAGCAGATCGCCGATGTCATTGCTCGACCCCGTGACGCTCAGCCGTAACGTGATATCTTCGGGTTGGTAGCCGGAACGGGCCAACGCGGCCCGGGCGGCTTCAGGATCGAAGGCGGTTTCAGGACGAGCCACGAAACCGGGCATCGCCGGTGGGAGGAGCGTCGTCGCACGCCGATCGTCGCCGTCGATCAGGCTGGCGAAAAGTGTGTCCCGGTCGATGGCCAGGGCGAGCGCCGCGCGGACGTCCGGATTGGTCAGGCCTGGCCGGTGCGTGTTCAATTCAAGATAGTTGGTGCACAGGCTGGTTGTGCTGTGGAGCAGAGGATGCAGGCGATGGCCCGGATCCCGAATCAGGCTGGCATCGGAGTCCCACAGGTCGACCCAGTCGATGTCGCCGCCCTCGAACAGGCTGAGCGGGCTCCCGCCTTCATTCGTCAGGTAGATCACATAGCGCACGTCCGGCGGGTGCGGGTAGCCGTCCTGGCGCTCGAGCGTCACGGTGTCGTAGGGCACGATCTCGCTCAGCGCGTACGGCCCGCTGCTGACCGGTCGTTGATACCAGTCGTCGCCCGACGTGACGTTGGCGCGCTGTACGACGTAGGCGACCGGGAAGGTGAGTTTGCCCAAAAAGAACGCGTTGGGCGCGCGCAATCGGACCTCGAGGGTGTGGTCGTCGAGCGCCGTGGCTCCGGTTAACGCGACGTCGTAGCCCTGGGCTACGGTGGTCGCGCCCGCAATGTCATCGAGGTAGGGGTTTTCGCCGACACCGGTGGCCGGGTCCAGCGCGCGCGTCCAGCTAAAGATCACGTCCTCGGCCGTGATCGGGCTGCCGTCGCTGAAGCGCGCTTCGGGTTCGAGCTCAAACGTATAGACCAGCCCGTCAGCGCTGACTGTCCAATTGCGCGCCAGATCCGGCGCGAGTTTGAGGTCGGGCGTGAAGCGCACCAGGCCGCTGAACAGCAACCCCTTGTAGGCCGAGGTCGAGCCCCCGTACTGCGCCGGATCGACGTATTCGACCCGGGTCGGCTCGTAACCCAGAAGCACCAGGGTCTCGGTTCTGGGCAGACCCCGGACATCAGGCAGTGGCCCCGGGGCCTGGGTTGGGGCCGGTAGGTTGACGCCGGATCCGCAGGCCATGGCCAAGGCAAGCAGGGCCGCCAGGGCCAGGCGCGGCGCGCGCGCAGTGGTCATTCCCGGCTCCCCCGCAGGATCAGCCAGAGGGCTCCGCCCAAAATCGCGGCACCGGGCACCAACGTGCACCCGCACAGGATCAGCATCGTGGCCAGCAGGACGACCGACGCGATCACACCCGCAGCCCCGCTGGCCCCGGAAGGCGCTGGCGTTGGCGTGGCCGTGACTGTCGGCGCCGCGGCGGTCGGCAGGGGTGTGACGACAAACGGCGTGGGAACGCCGTTCCAGGCGACAATCGTCGGGACGGCGGTCTGCGTGGGTTGCGGGCTCGGGCTGACGAGCGGCTGCGGGGTGGGCGAAGGCTCGCCAAGGAGGTGGGCGCGCCAGGCGGCATCAATGCCGTCCGTGTCCAGGCCATAGACCTCCACCAGGGCAGCGTCCGCGGTTTGTCCCTGTTGAAAAGCGCCCAAGAGAGCGCTCATGCGCTCGGGCCCGTATGTCTCCAGCAGATACGTGACCACGCGACCGCTCTGGGTGTACGACAGGTTGGCGGCGTCGCTGT
>JAEURK010000148.1 GCA_016789175.1 Anaerolineales bacterium | reverse complement strand
CGGCCAGGCCGAGCTGGTGCGCCTGCTGCTGGATCACGGCGCCGATCTGGCCCAGACCACAGACGACGGACGACGCCCGCTCGACTTCGCGCTGGCCGGCGGCCACAACGACGTGGCCGCCCTTTTGCGCGAACGCCGCTCATCGCATTGACAGTTCGCCGATTTCTGAATAAACTCGCTCTCAATGCGTGCCTGGCATTGGATGACCACGACCATGCGCACTACGACTACCCCGCCAGGGGCAGCCGTTGCTTCGCATTGTCGGTGACCGACGCCTGAACAGCGACGACACCCACCAGCGCGGAGCCAGCGGCTCCGCGCTTTTTTGTTGTGACCGGCCCGGACGAACGGGCCCGGAGGCAGGACCATGAAAACGATCGTGATGAAGTTCGGCGGCACATCGGTCGGGAGCCCGGAGGCGATCCGTAACCTGGCCCAGATCGTGCGGACGGCGCAGGCCGGCGGTGATCGGCCGGCCGTCGTGGTGTCGGCGCTGAGCGGGGTCACCGACCTGTTGCTGACCGCCGCCCATGCGGCCGCCGAGGGCGACGCCTCACCGGCGCGAACGACTGCGGACACGCTGCGGGACCGCCATCACCGCACGCTGACGGCTGTGGCGCCCGGGGCCGAGGCCGTGGGCCAGCTGATCTCGGACAGCCTCGATCAGTTCGTCAATCTGTGCCAGGCCATCTCCGTGTTGGGCGAAGCTTCCCCACGCGCGCTGGACGCGATCGCTTCGCTCGGCGAGCGCATGAGCGCGCCGTTGGTGGCGGCCGCGCTCGAGGCCGAGGGGATCCCTGCGACTGCGATCAACACCGCCGAGGTCGTTCTGACCGACTCGCATTTCTTGAACGCCACCCCCGACATGGATGCCACGCGTGAGCGCGCCGGCGCGCGGATCCAACCAGTGCTCGATGCCGCGCGGGTGCCCGTGCTGACCGGCTTCATCGGCGCCGATCGGCGCGGCGCCGTCACCACGTTGGGGCGGGGCGGCAGCGACTACTCGGCCGCGATCCTGGGGGTGGCGCTCGCGGCCGATGAGGTCTGGATCTGGACCGACGTCAACGGGGTGATGACCACCGATCCCCGCATCGCGCCCGACGCGCGCACCATCCCGGTGCTCACCTATCGCGAGATCTCGGAGCTGGCGCACTTCGGCGCCAAGGTGCTACACCCCAAGACCATCCGGCCGGTCGTCGAGCGCGGGATCGCGCTGTGGGTCAAGAACACGTTCGAGCCCGCCAACCCGGGCACCCGGATCGTGTTGGAGGATGATGGGTGGGTCGAGGGCGGGATTCGCGCGGTCACGGCGATCAAGGCCCAGTGCGTGATCACGCTCGAGGGTCGCGGCATGCTCGGCATCCCGGGCATCGCGGCCCGCACCTTTGCGGCCGTCGCCCGCACGCGCACCAGTGTCAGCTTGATCTCGCAGGCGTCGTCCGAGCAAAGCATCTGCTTTGTCGTGCCGTTTTCGGCCTCGCAGACGGTGGTGGCCGCGCTGGAGGACGAGTTCCGGCGCGAACTGGCGGGTGACGACCTCGACGGCGTGACGGCCTCGGACCCGGTTGCGATCATCACCGTGGTCGGTGCGGGCATGGTCCACACACCCGGGGTCTCGGGCCGGATGTTCAGCGCGCTCGGCAATGCCGCCGTCAATGTGGTCGCCATCGCGCAGGGCGGCTCCGAGTGCGGCATCAGTTGCGTGGTCTCGGCCTTACAGGCCGACGACGCCGTGCGCGCCATTCATCAGCTAATCGTGTGATTGGGGGATCGTGGGGATCGCGTGACGGCGCCGCGGCGACCATTCACCCGATCCATGATCTCCCACCCTACAGATCGGGGTTTTATGCCGAACAAAGTCAAAGTCGCCATCCTTGGGGCTACGGGCGCCGTGGGCCAGCGGTTCGTGCAGCTGCTGGAGGGTCATCCGTGGTTCGAGGTCACTGCGCTGACCGGGTCGGATCGAACCGTGGGCGGGACGTACGGCGACGGCGTGCGCTGGGTGCTGCCGGGCAGTGTGCCCGAGTACGTGCGCGACCTGCCGGTGTTGCCGACCGCGCCGGGTTTCGATGCCCAGCTGGCGTTCTCGGCCCTCCCGACCGACGTGGCCAAAGAGGCCGAGCCGGCCCTGGCTGCCGCTGGCGTCGCGATCTGCTCGAACGCGTCGTCGCACCGCATGTGGCCGGATGTGCCGCTGCTGATCCCCGAGGTCAATCCCGATCACACCGGCCTGATCGCGGCCCAGCGCCGCAGCCGCGGATGGACGGGCTTCATCGTCACCAATCCGAACTGCACGTCCACCGGTGTGACGATCGCGCTACGGGCCTTGCACAATGCCTTTGGGGTGGAGAAGGGCGTGCTGGTCTCGATGCAGGCCGTCTCGGGTGCCGGCTATCCGGGCGTGGCTTCGCTCGACACCCTCGACAACGTCGTGCCCTACATCGGCGGCGAGGAGGAGAAGTTCGCGGCCGAGCCGTGCAAGATGCTCGGCACGCTCAACGGCGACTCGACTGCCGTCGACTTTCTGCCGGCGGTGTTCTCGACCCACACCAATCGCGTGCCTGTGCTTGATGGTCACCTGGTCGTTGTCAGCCTGGGGCTGACGCGGGCAGCGTCGCCCGAAGCCGCGGCCGCGGCGCTAACCGCGTTCGAGGCGCCCGCGGTGGTGCAGGGTCTGCCGTCGACCCCGGCGCGCGTGATCGAAGTGCGCACCGAGCCGGATCGGCCGCAGCCGCGCCGCGACCGCGATACCGGCAAGGGCATGACGACCGTCGTCGGACGCATCCGTCCGGATCCGCTCTTCACGCTCCGGATGGCGATCCTGTCGCACAACACGATCCGTGGCGCGGCCGGTGGCGCCATCCTCAACGGCGAGCTCCTGGTGCGCCAGGGTTTCCTCGGCTGAGCATGACGATCCTTGCGGCTGACGGTCTGAGTGCGCACATCCGGCCCGCCGGCCCGGAAGACGTGCCGCAGTTGTTAGCCTTCATCCGCGACATGGCGGTCTTCGAGCGCATGACGACCGCCGCGACCGTGGAGTCGCTGCACGAAGCCCTCTTCGGCGATCCGCCGGCGGCCTGCGCGCAGCTGGCTTTCGTGGACAGCCGGCCGGCAGCGTACCTTACCTACTACTTCACCTTCGGCTCGATGACCGGCCGGCGCGGTTTGTGGCTCGACGATGTCTATGTCGCGCCTGAGTATCGAGGCCGTGGCCTGGGTCGGGCCTTGATGCGGCATCTGGCCGGGATCGCGAGACAGCACCAATGCGCGCGTTTCGAGTGGCTGGTGCTGGACTGGAACGAGAGCGCATTAGGGCTGTACCGGAGTCTGGGCGCCCAGGTGCTGGAGGATCATCGCATCTGCCGGCTGGACGAGGCCGGGATCCGGGCGCTCGCCCAGGGTTAGACAATCGGCCCGAATCTTTTGAATACCCTTTTTGAATGGCCTGTGTTTGCCGCGAATCTTGGGTGGACCTGTCAGGTCGATGGTTAGAATCCCCGTCCAGCTTAACTGCCTTGACCGTTACGGCCGGGTCGGTTAGAATCCCCACCCGTTGGGCGCTTTGCCCAGCCAACTTTCTGCTCCCGGTAGGCCGGCGCCCGCTGGCACAAAGGGGCATATCCCGTAGAAAGGAATAGCTCACGATGCGAGAATATGAAATCGCGCTCGTGGCTCAACCAGACCTGGATGAGCCTTCTCTGACTGCGCTGATCGAAAAGACCAAGGGGTGGGTCGCCAATTCCGGCGGCTCCATCACCAAGATCGATCTCTGGGGCCGCCGCCGCCTGGCGTATCCCATCCGCAAGCAGACCGAAGGCCAGTACGTCTTCATCCTGGCCCAGTTGGAGCCCAAAGCGACGGCCGAGATCGAACGCGGCCTCCGCTTCACCGAGCAGGTGCTTCGCTTCGCTGTGCTGCGCACAGACGAGTAAGCGCCGGCAGGCCTGTTAGCGCCAGGAGGGACGTCGATGAGCCGCGGTCTCAACAAGGTCATGATCATCGGAAACCTGGGTCGCGATCCCGAACTGCGGTACACACCGTCTGGTCGGGCCGTGACCTCGTTTACCGTGGCGACCTCACGGACGTGGAGTTCGCCCGACGGCGAGCGCCACGAAGAGACCGAATGGTTCAACGTCGTCGCCTGGGGCAAACTGGCCGAGACCTGCAAGCAATACCTGGTGAAGGGCCAACAGGCCTACATCGAGGGTCGCTTGCAGACCCGCCGCTGGGAAGATCAGGAAGGCCGCAAGCACTTCAGCACCGAGATCGTTGCCGATCGCATGCTGATCCTTGGCGACCGCCTGCGCTCCGGCGGGACCGAACCGCTTGGCGATACCGGGCCCTTCGCCGACGAGGCGGAGGACTTCCCGTTTTGAGCCGAGCGGGTGTCCCTTGAATTCGAATTCGTTGTGAGGAACTAACCATGGACCAGGATCAGAATCAAGAACGCCGCGGCCCTTCGGATGAGGGCGTTAGCCAGAACGACGAGGGTGGCGGCGGCGGCGGGGGTGGCGGCGGGTTTCGCGGCCCGCGCGGCCCGCGCGAGCAGCGCCGCATTACCATCAGCGATCCAGGGCTGATCAACTACAAGAACATCGAGTTCTTGCGCCAATTCGTGACCGATCAGGGCAAGATCCGCCCGCGCCGGCAGACGGGCATCACCGCCCGCCACCAGCGCCTGATCGCCAACGCCGTCAAGCGCGCCCGCCATCTGGCGCTCCTGCCGTTCGATCGCGAGATGGATCGCAGATGACCAACATCCCGGGCAGGCCGCTGTCGCGCCACGAACGGGATCTGATCGCACAGCGGTACATCATCATCGCAGCCATCGTCTTCACCGTCTCGCTCACAGCGGTGTTGGGATGGGCGCTTTACGACTTCAACGTCCTTCAGCCCGCGCAGCCCGTTGCGCGGGTCGGGACCGAACAGATCACGTCGGCCGAGTTCCAGCGCGCCGTGCGTTACACGCGCTTCCTCCAGCTCGATACGCTGCGTCGCTACCGCGATCTGCAGCGCGAGTCGCCGGAGCTGGCGCCGTACGTCGAGCAGCAGGCTCAGCAAATCGTCTCCAGCATGGACGCGTCCAACGCCCAGTCGTTCGGGCAGGCCGTGCTCAGCAACCTGATCGACGACGAACTGATCCGCCAGGAAGCGCAGCGGCGGGGGATCACGGTCAGCGCCGAAGAAGTGACCGAACGCCTGCAAAACAACTTCGGGTTCTACCCGAACGGCGAGCCGACCGCGACCGCCACGGCGACCGACCTGCCGGCTGAGTTCCGGACGTACGTCGCGCCGACGCTCAACCCGACGACAGTCGCGCTGTGGACCCCGACGGCGACCCTGACACCGACCGCCACCCTGACTCCGACCGCGACGGCCACAGCCGGGCCGACCGAGACGCCGTTCCCGACGCCGACTCCATTCCCGACCTCGACCCCGGTTTCGACCGAGGCGTACGGCACCGAAGTCGCCGGTTTCACGGGCGATATGCGCAAGTATTCGGGCCTGTCGGAGGCCGATCTGCGCTACTTCATCGAGAGCGACATCTACCGCACCAAGCTCAGCGATGCGCTGGCGGCCGAGGTGCCCGCATCCGAGGAGCAGGTGCACGGCCGGCACATCCTGGCCGCCGACCAGGCGACCGCGCAACAAATTGCCGACCTGCTCGCGCAGGGCGTGGATTGGGATCAGCTGGCCGCCCAGTACGGCACGGATGCGTCGTCCAACAAGGGCGGCGATCTGGGCTGGTTCGGCCACTACTCGGGCTTCGATGAGACGTTCGTGGCCAAGGCCTACGACACGCCGGTGGGCACCATCAGCGCGCCGTTTCAAACCCAGTTCGGCTGGCACCTGGTGCAGGTGTTGGAGCGCGCGGAGCGGCCTTTGACGGCCTCTCAGCTTTCGCAAGCGCGCGAGTCACGGCTCCAGGACTGGCTGACCGGTCAGCAGGCTGTCGTCGCGGAAGACGGCACGCCGCTGGTTGAGATGCTGCCGATCTGGGCCGAGCGCATCCCGACAGATCCGTTAGTGCCCGCGGACCTCCAGGTCGCGCCGGTCGTCCCGACCTCCACTGCCGCCCCGACTACGACGGGCACGCCCCTGCCGTAAGTCGCGGGCCTCCCGCCTGAATGAAAAGAAGCCGCTTCGGCCAACGCCGGAGCGGCTTCTTTTGAGTGACGGTTACGGTGTTGCGCCGGCCGCCCGGGCCGCCTCGGTCAACGCCGCATCCGGCGTGGCCTGACCCGTGAAGGCCCGATGGATCGCCTGATAGAGCGCGCCCAACAACGGCCCGCGGGTCGCGGCCGCCGGCAAGGTCCGACAGGCCGCCAGCATGTCGCGCTGGTCGGCCAGCCACGGAAAACGCGCGCATTCGACGTCCGAGTAACTGCTGGCGCGGGTCGGGCTGCCGGCGATGCGCGTGACCCGGGCGTCAAAGCTCGGCCCCGTTAACGCCAGGCAGGCCTCGCTGGCTCGCCGGGCGCTCTCCTCGGTCTGGTGGGTCGGCAGGCTGATCCCCCAGGTTGCGTTCCATGGATCGGTCAACTGCGCGGTCTTGATCTGCGCATGCCAGGGATTGCGGGCCGGGTCGAAGATCGCGGCTGCCTGGCCACCCCAGCTCACAGCCGCCGCCACCGTGCCCGAAGCCAGGGCCTGCGCGATCTCGTTGTTCCCAAAGGTGTGGCTATCCGGATGGGCCCAGGTCCTCAACGCGCAGTACGCAGCCAACGCGCGTTGGCCCAGCGCGTCGTTGAAGCGCGGTTGCCCGTGCAGATCAATGACGTCACCCCCATGGGCCCACAACATCGGCAGCCAGTCGAGCAGGATCTCGCTGGCGTCGGCCTTCAAGGCCAGCGGCCACACGCCTTCCGGCAATGTCCAGCCCGCGACGATCTCGGCCCAGTCGCGCGCGCACACGAGCTTTGGCAGAGTCACGAGATCGCTACGATAGAACACCAGGTGGCCGTCGGTGAAGAGCGGCAGCATGTACGGCGCGCCATCGACCCGACACTCGCGCGCCACACTCGACAGGATGTCGTCGGGCCCATAGTCGGCCCTTCGTGGAGCCGGCAACGCCTCCAGGAGCGGGTCTAGCGCTTGCAGTTTTCGCTGTGCGACCAGGTCGGGCAGCCACATGTGGCCCGGCGCGCACACGGCCTGGTACGGCGATGTGTCTGCGCTCAGGGCGCTCTGCAGCGTGGCCTGGTACTCGGCCCACGGCACGATGTCGAGCCGGGCGTCGATCTCTGGACGTGCCTGGATCTCGTCCTGTAGGGCGGCCAGAGCTGGGTCGTCGGGGCCGAGGATGGCGATGGTCATGCGTACGTCTCCACCAGATCTCGGAAGCGGCGGCTGTTGTCGGCGAGGTCCGGGCCCGGCCGATGCAGGTCGCCGCCGATCAAGAAGATGACGTCTTTTCCGTACGCGCCCAGCATCTCCTCAACTCGTTCGCGCTTCATGCCCCCACCCGGGGTCGGGAAGATCGGCGCCAACGCGCCCATCGGCTCAATAGATCCGCGGGCGATGCTTTCGCATTCGGCACGCGTGAAGGAGAAGCGGCCGCCCCAGCTCGGGAAGACCACGGCATCGATCCCGGCCAGTCGGTTAAGTTGGCCGTACAGAGCGAAGTGCGAGAAACCGTTGTCGGGCGCGGCCGTGAAGCTACCCAGCAGCGCCGGATGGCTCATGATCGGCAATGCCAGCTGGTCATCGTCGGCCAGATGGCGGGCGGTGTCGAAGCCGCTCAAGCCGGGCGAGATCAACACGCCGCCGGCGCCGTAGGCTTTGGCCAGATGCGCCCGCTCGACGACCTGGCCGTGCGAGGCCGTCACGTTGGGCATGTAAAGGCTGCGATAACCCGTGCGAGCGTTGGCCTCCTGCACCGCGGCGACGCAGGCCCGCACCCGCTCGCTGAAGGGCGAGAAGCTCTGGTCGGCGAGACCGTGGTCGTCTTTGATGATGTCGATGCCGCCCAATGCGAATTGATAGGCGTGCTGCGCCAATTCCCTGGCCGAGAGGCCCATCGGTTTCAGCGCCGTGCATAACAGTGGGCGCGTCGGCGCCGCCAGCACGGCTCGCAGGCCGGCCCGGCCGTAGCGCGGTCCGCGATAGTGGGCCAGCATCGCCGGCGTCAGGTCGAAGCGCTCGACCCGCACACCGGGTTTGATGCTGGTATTGCCGAAGACCACGTTTAGGAATTGCGTCAGCTCGTTGCCGGCCGTCTCCGGTGCATAGGCGATCGTGACCCGCTGACCGCCCGCCGGGTCAGGCGCGGTGTCGACGACGCGCCCGACGCTCGTCTCGCGGATCGCCTCGGGCGTGAGATCCATCGGAAACTCGACGGTCTGCTCGTAACGCAGTTCGTCGGCTCGAGCGCGGGCCTCCTCGGCCGTGCCCTGCAGGCGATAGGTCACTGTAAACCAGGTCGTAGGGATCATGCCTAGAGGGCCTCGGCTTTCGACGCGCTGTGCACTTCCTGCAGGCGGACGGCGCTCAGGTCGTCCTCCGTGATCTTGAGGTCCTGGCCTAACAGACGCTCGACGCCGCGCACCAGGGCCAGGGCGTCCAACCCATACTCGCGCATCAGATACGGGCGGCTGGCGCCGTGGGCGAAGACATCGGGCAGGCCGATCCGCACCAGTTTCTGGCCGACGCCGTGCTCGGCCATGACCTCGGCCACGCACGTCCCCAGACCTCCGACGATCGTGTGGTTCTCGAGCGTGATCACACCGTGTCGCGCCTGGGCAGCGGCCTCGACCACGGCCGGGTCGCTGAACGGCTTGAGCGTGCTGACGTGCAGGTGGTTGATCGACACGCCCCGCGCCTGCAGCACCGACGTGGCCCGCATGGCCTCCTCGGTGCTGATGCCGGACGAGAACAGCGTGACATCGTCGCCACGCGTGATCTGGCGCGCGCGGTTGAACGTGAACGGCTCGCCGGCCGCGAACAGCCGCGGCACTTCGCCGCGCAACATGCGCAGATAGACCGGGCCGCGAATCGATTCGGTGGCCGCGAGCACGCCCTCGATCTCGGTCGCATCGCCGACCTCCAGGATCGTCAGGTTGGGCAGGGCGCGCAGCACCGCCACGTCCTCGATCGCCTGATGGGTGATGCCGCCCGGGGTGAGCACGCCCGGCAGGAAGCCGACCATACGCACCGGCAGGTTCGGGTACGCGATCGAGTCGCAGATCTGGTCGTAGGCGCGTCGGTAGATGAACACCGCGAAGGTGTGGATGAAAGGCAGGAAGCCTTCCCGCGCCAGCCCGCCGGCCAGGCTGTGCATGTTCTGCTCGGTCATGCCCATCGACAGGAAGCGGCCGGGATAGGTCTTCTGAAAGACGTCGACCTCGACCGAGCTGGTCAGGTCGGCCGAGAGCACCAGCACCTCGGGCTTATCGGCGGCCCAGGCCGCAAAGCGCTTCGCGTAGACCTTGCTCAGGATTTCCATGACCTCACTCCTTTGCCCCGGCCGCCATGGCCTCGAACGCCTGTTGATACGGGATGCGCTCGGCGGCGGATGCAAAGCGCAGATAGTGCAGCTTGGGCGCCCGGGCGCGCAGGGGCTCGAGCCCGCGACACGGGTCGGTGTAGGCCAACACGACCAGTGGCCGGCCGTCGGGCTCCATCTCGGTCGGCGCGACCAGGGCATCGAGGTCATGGCCGTCAACCACAGCCACCCGCGCGCCAAAGGCGGTCAGCTTGTCGGCGATCGGCTCGATCGCGAGCACGTCGGCCATGCGCCCGTCGCACTGTTGGCCGTTGACGTCGACATAGACGCCGACGCGGTCGAGCTTGTAAGCGCTCAAGACCTCGAAGGCCTCCCAGGTCTGACCCTCCTGGAATTCGCCGTCGGTCAGCATGACCCAGGTGCGCCCGGTCTCGCCGCGGCGTTTGCGGGCCAGCGCGATCCCGGCGGCCTGGCTGATGGCCTGGCCGAGCGAGCCGCTGGTGACCTCACAGCCGGGCGAATGCTCGGCCCCGATCATCTCGACCGTGCTGCCGTCCTGGTTGAACTGCGCCAGCCCCTCCGGGGCCATCCGCCCGGTTTCGATCAGGGTCGCGTAGAGCACCAGGGCGTAGTGCGCGGGTGAGAAGATGAAGCGATCGAGATCCGGCGCCTTCAGGCCGTTGTACCCGGCGCCGGTGAAGGCTCTGGGGTTCGTGGCCGACGGCACGCCCGCGAATGGCAGCGGCACGGCCGGCGCGATGCTCGGCCCGAGGCGCATGATGCGCGTGTACAGGGCCGCGAACAACTCGGCCGAAGAACAGGCCTGGCTCATGTAGCCGCCGTTATTGGCGAGCACGTGCTCGAGCACGCGCAATCGGATCCCGGCGGCGACGCGTGCGGCTTCGGTGTGCCAGGTGGTGATCGGGGAGGCAGTCATGGCGATTTCTCCTGACGGGTTCAGCCCTGGGCATTGGCCGCCAGGCGACGGACGACCTCGTCTGGGCGGGTGCAGATTCGGTCGACCTGGTCCGCGGTCATGAAGGCCGGGCCGCCCAGCGCGTACGTGCCGGTCAGCACCGAACCGGCCTTCACAGCGATCGCCGTGATGTTGCGCACTTCCGTGGCCGTCGCGCCGAGCGCAAACAGGCCATGGTTGAGCAGATAGATCACGCGCGGAGGCACCCCGTAACGATCGAGGTGGGCGACCAGTTCGGTCTTGACGGCGCGGGCCAGCGCGACGCCCGGGTCGGCGTAGGGCACAATCAACGGATGCTCGCCCAGGTACAGGGCCGTCTCGGGATAGATGTGTCCGCTCAGGGCTTCGCGCGCGCCGCGGCTACACAGGATGGCATTCAGGGCAGTCGGGTGGGTGTGACCGACGAAGTGCGCACCGCACAGACCGATCGCCAGCGCGTGCACCAGGGTCTCGATCGATGGGTGGCGTCCGGCCGGGTTGACCTTGGCCGCGGCCAGGGCGGCCTTGATCGCGGCGTCGTCCAGGTCAGGGCCGTCGATCAGGTCGAGGATGGCCTGGGTGCGCACGGCCGTGAAACCGTCCGGGGCGATGTTTTCGAGCGGCAACCCGCTGGCCTTGATCCAGTAGGTCTCGGCATCGATCCGGGCTGAGGTGTTGCCCTCACCCAGGATGACGTAGTTGCGCTCCGGCTCGCCCAGGTGTCGCGTCAGCGCCAGGAGTTCGTCAAAGATGGGATCCGACATCGGCTGATCTCCTTGGACCGGAGCCGCGAGCTCCGCCCACTTGTTCGTCTAGATGATCCGATCGCTACCGCCGTCGATCGGGATCTGGACGCCCGTGACGTTTTCGAACAGCGGCCCCAGCATCTCGGCGATGAAGTTGCCGACGTAGCGGCTCTTGATCTCGACGCCGAGCAGGTTGCGGCGTTTGTATTGTTCCACGCTCAGGCCGTAGTGTGCGGCGCGTGCGGTGAGCACCTCGTCGGTCCAGATGCCGGTATCGAAGACCTGATCGGGATGGACGATGTTGACCCGGATGCCTTCTTTGGCCCATTCGAGCGCCGCGACCCGCGCCATTTGGGTCACCGCTGCCTTCGAGGACGAGTACGCCACGGCGCCGGCGCCCGGCGCCAGGACGTTCTTCGAGGCGTTGACGACCACCCGCCCATAACGCGGCGCGTGCTTGAGCAGGCTGTGGGATTCGCGAAGCAGCACCAGGTTGGGATCGAGGTTGATGCGCAGCACGCGCTCCCAGGCCGCCGTCGCAAGGTCCTCGATGCGCACGCCGGCCGGGAAGATGCCGGCATTGAGCACCAGCATGTCCAGGCCGCCAAAGCGCTGTACCGTCGCATCAAAGGCCGCGACCAGGGCGGTCTCATCCGTGACGTCGACCTGGATCCCCAGATAGCGTTCCGGTGCGAAGAGCGAGGTCACGGCCGGGTTGAGGTCGAGGTTGACGACGGCCGCGCCGCGCTCGAGCAGGGCCTCGACCACGGCCTTGCCGATCCCTGAGGCGCCGCCCGAGATCAAGGCCACTTCGCCCACAAAGACCCCGGCAGGGTCGGAGGGCGCTTCGATCGTGAAGACACCCAGGTCCGCGAACGTGACCGCTGCCGGCGCGGTGCCGATGTGCCGGACGTGGGCCGTGAGGCCATCCAGGCCTTCGACAACGCCCCCGGGCTGCTCCGGTGCCACCGATAGCCAGATCGGTCGGCCGATGACGCGTGCGACTTCCTGCCGACGTTCTGCAATGGCGGCCGTCTGAGGCTGTATGGGCATGGGGCTAATTCCTGACGCAGCGCACGGTCGGCCTCGACCGGGCGCTGCGGGTCTGGGCGGTCAGGCCTTGGCTGCCTGCTTCATGTCCTGGAAGAGCTGGAAGGCTTCTTTCGGGGTGTGCTTCTCGTGGATCACGGCCTGCAGGGCGCGGGCCATGCCCTCGGGGCAGTCGTTCTGCCAGATGTTGCGCCCGAGGTTGACGCCGATCGCACCCTGCTGGATGCCGTCATACACGAACTGGAGCGTGCCGAGGTCGTCCTCGGTGCGTGGGCCGCCGGCGATCACGACCGGCACCGGACAGCCGCGCACGACCTTTTCGAAGTCTTCGCAGTAATAGGTCTTGACGACCGCCGCGCCCTGTTCGGCGCACACGCGGCAGGCCAGGCCCAGATAACGCGCGGTCTTCTTTTCTTCCTCGCGCCCGACGGCTGTCACGGCCATGACCGGCACGCCGATGTCCATGCACTCGTCGACCAGCTTGGAGAGCGCCATGATCGTCTGGTGCTCGTATTTGCTCCCGACGTAGACCGAGATGCCGACCGCCGCGGCGTTGAGCCGGACGATGTCGCGGGTCGAGACCGAGACCTCTTCGTTCGAGAGGTCGTCGCCGATCATGCTGTTGCCGCCCGACACACGCAGGATCAGGGGCGTGTCGATTTGCGGATTGAGCGAGGCACGCACCGAGCCGCGCGGCATGAAGACCGCGTCGACATACTTCAGCAGCGGGTGCGCGGCAGCGCCGGCGTTCTCCAGACAGTGGGTCGGGCCCTGGAAGTAGCCGTGATCGACCGCGAGATAAAAGCAACGCCCATCCGGGCGGATCGTCTTTGCCAGACGGTTGGCCATTCCCCAATCCATGATGTCGTCTCCTTGGGAGGGTAGGGTCCGGCGCGGGCTCAGGCCCTGACCCCGCGCCGGTGAGTTCGTTATTGAGCCGGCCGCGGCCGGATGACGAGATAGCCCTTCTGGATCAACCAGTGGTGAAACTCGTAGGTGGTGTGGATGCAATCGGTCTGGCAGATCTTGCGGATCGCATCGTAGCGCGGCGTGCCCTCGGCCTCGTTCAGCAGGGTCTGGATCGGGCAGGGCAGGTCGTTGCAAAACTCGCGGCGCTGATACTCGACGTAGTCATTGAGGTCCATGAGTGTGCTTTCCTGGGTGAGCGGTCAGGCGATTACGGCCGCTGCGCGTCGCTCGGGGTACAGGCGCAAGACGGCTTCGGCCGACGCGGCGCACACGCCGCGCTCGGTGATCAGGCCGGTCACCAGACGGGCGGGGGTGACGTCGAAGCCGTAGTTGGCGGCCGGGCTGCCCTCGGGGGTCAATCGCACGGCCTGCACGCGCCCGTCGGCCCAGCCGTCGATCACGCGCACCTCGTCGGGGTCGCGCTGCTCGACCGGGATCTGTCTGACGCCGTCGGTCATGACCCAATCAAAGGTCGACGAGGGCAGGGCGACGTAGAAGGGCACGCCGTTGTCACGCGCCGCCAGGGCCTTGAGATACGTGCCGATTTTGTTGGCGGCGTCGCCCGTGTAGGTGACGCGGTCGGCGCCCGTGATCACCAGATCGACCAGCCCATGTTGCATCAAATGTCCGCCGGTGTTGTCGGCGATCACGGTGTGCGGCACGCCGTGTTGCCCGAGCTCCCAGGCCGTCAGGCGCGCGCCCTGGTTGCGCGGGCGGGTCTCATCGACCCAGACGTGCACCTTCACACCCCGGTCGTGCGCGGCGTAAATCGGCGCGGTGGCCGTGCCGTAGTCGACAAAGGCCAGCCAGCCGGCGTTGCAATGGGTGAGCACGTTGACGCTCTCGCCGGGTTTGCGGGCTGCGATGGCTTCGATCAGGGCCAGGCCGTGTTCGCCGATCTGCTTGCAATAGGCGGCGTCCTCGTCCGCGATCGCGGCCGCGAGCCGCCGGGCGGCGGCTACACGATCGTCGTTCGAGCCTCGGGTTTGAGCCAGCGCCGTCAGCTGGCGCGTGATGGCCCACTCGAGGTTGACGGCTGTGGGGCGCGTGGCCTTGAGAATCGCGCCGCTGACTGCGACGCGCTCCATGAACGTGTCAGCGGGGCCGGCCACGGCCTCGAGCGCCGCCAGATACATGCCATAGCCCGCGAGCGCGCCGATCAGCCCGGCGCCGCGAGCATGCATTTCGCGTATGGCCACGGCCGTCTCATCGACCGTGCGCAGGTCTTCGATCACCAGAGCAAAGGGCAGATGACGTTGATCGATGATCTGCACGACCTGCGGGTCATCGGGCTTGAGCCACAGGGTGCGGTAGTGTTGGCCGTGGATGTTCATGCGGTGGACGTCATCCCCTTAGATGGTCTTTGGCAGGACCGATTCCCAGATCATGCGTTCATTGCGCACCGCCACATCGAGCTTGCGTAGCGCCAGGTTGACGTACAACGCATCGATGATCGTGTGCTGCGCGATACGCGAGGCGATCGTCTCGTTGCGCAGCTCGCGGGAGACACTGACGAAGGTGATGTCGGCCTGGGCCGTCAGCGGCGATTGCGCGTTGCCTGTGATAACGATCGTTTTCGCTCCGCGCTTCTTGGCCAGTTCCATCGTGAGGATCGGATCGGTGGAGGAGCCGGATTGCGAGATCCCGACGACGACGTCTTCCGGGCCGATCAAGGAGACATCCATCAGTTGGAGATAGCTGTCGGTGTGGGCGCTGACGTTGACACCAAGACGCATAAAGCGGTTATAGGCATCCTGCACGATCGGGCCAGACGTGCCGACGCCGATGAACAGGATGCGCCGGGCGTTCGCCAGTAGATCCACCGCCCTGGCAAGCGCGCCCATATCCATCACCTCGAGCGTGTCGCGCAACACCTCGACATTGGCCATGAAGACCTTGCGCGTGACAGCAGCGGCGTCGTCGGTCTCGAGCACGTCGCTGTGGATCATCTGACCGGGGCGAGCCAGATCCTGGGCCAGCAGAATCTTCAGGTCGGTATAGCCGTGGAAGCCCGCATTCCGGCAGAAACGCAGGACTGTCGTGTCGCTGGTGTTGCACTCCTGGGCGACCTGGGCCATCGAGAGCCGAATGACCTGCTCCGGGTTCTGTAGCACCCACTGGGCGACCTTGAGCTCGGAATCATTCAGCGCGGGAAGTTGGCTACGAATTCGTGCCAGACAGCCCGGCCCGCTGGTCGCATCAGACGTCAATTGGGTCACGGCGTAATACCACCTTCCTCGCTATTGATGCGTGGTACCACCACTTTGTAACTGATTGTACACCTAAAGTCAAGCCGGAGCGGGGTGGGCCGTTTCGGGGGAGACGGCCCGGCAGTTGCTTCCGGGTGTCGGTGTCAATGCCATTACTGTGGCGAATACCCTGAAATACAAGAGAGAAGCTCAAGTCGCCCGCGTGTGTTCCTTCTAAGGGCAGCAGGCCCGTTATGGGTGATAGGCCTTGACTCACTACCCGATGTGCGTTACATTTGTTGTGGTACCACCAGTCAAAAGGGTGCGACGTGGTGATACCAACTTTGCGCGTGGGGAAGTGGTGACCACTTCGCTCACCTCTTTATGTCCAAGGAGAAGAAAATGAAGAAGCTGCTCAGTGCGTTCTTTGCCGGGGCCCTGGCGCTGGCCGCCTGCGCCCCAGCGGCGACCCCCGCGCCATCCGAGCCGTCGGGCGGGGCCTCGCTCGAGGGTGTCCCGGCCGGGCTGACCGCCAAGCCCCTGAAGATTGCGGTCATCCGCAATCTGCCTTCAGATGATCATACCAAGCAATTCCTGGATGGCGCCCGGACCGAAGGCGAGTCGTTCGGTTTTACGGTCGACACCTTCATCGCCGACAACGACGATGCCAAGTTCCAGGAACTCGTCGCCCAGGCGATCGAGAAGGGTTATGATGGCCTGATCATTTCGCACGGGAAGAAGGATTACTCGTACGACATGCTCAAGCCCGCGATCGACAAGGGCATCAAGGTCGTGACGTTCGACACCGTGATCGACAAGGACGGTGCCACGCTGCCCGAGATCACCACGACCTTCCAGGACGACTTCAAGCTGGCCGAGCTGTCACTGAGCGAGATCGCGGCGCTTAAGACCGACGGCACGCCGGCGCGCGTGATCAAGCTGTGGTGGGGCCCGGGCGTCCCGCCGCTGGATCGCCGCGAGACCATCTACCAGAAGTTCCTGGAAGAGGGCAAGATCGAGACGCTCGAGACCGTCGGTCCGTCGAACTTCCAGGACGTGCAGGGCGATATCGCGGCCAAGGTCGGCGCGCTGCTGGCCAAGTACCCCGAGGGCACGGTTGACGCGATCTGGGGCTCCTGGGACGAGATGGCCAAGGGCGCTTACAAGGCGCTGCAGGATGCCGGCCGGACCGACATCAAGCTGATCTCGATCGACGTGTCGAACCAGGACATGAACCTGATGCGCGAAGAAGGCAGCATCTGGCTTTCGACCGCGGCGGTCGACCCGGCCCTGATCGGCATCGTCGACATGCGTCTGTTGGCCATGAAGTTCGCGGGCGATGAAGTGCCGGCCAACTACGACCTCGAGGCCAAGCTGATCAAGCAGAGCGATCTGAAGCCCGACACCACCATGCTCACCCTGAAGGACGTCATCGACGGGTGGGGCAAGTCGGATGCGTTCAATCAGCCGTGGATGGACACGCTCCGCGCGGCGAACAAGTAAGATCCGGAGATCGTCAGGGGGGAGGCGCGGGCGGGCAGGGGGGCCGCCCGCGCTTCGAACAGGATCCGCGCCGCGCTTCGAGCTTCTCGGGGCGCGGCGCGGTCCGCCACGGAGGCGCCACAGCGACATGGCTTCACAGCATCGCCTCGATATGCAGGGGATCTCAATCGAGTTCCCGGGTGTGAAGGCGCTGACCGACGTCGACTTCACCCTCGAGAGCGGCACCATCCACGCCCTCATCGGCGCCAACGGCGCCGGCAAGTCCACGCTGATGAAGATCCTGGCCGGCGCGTACGACACGCACACCGGCCAGGTGCTGCTCGACGGTCAGCCGGTCGAGATCCGTTCCCCGCGCGCCTCAAAGCAACTCGGCATCGAGATCGTGTATCAGGAAGTCGACACTGCCCTGATCCCGTATCTAAGCATCGCCGAGAACATCATGCTGGATGTGCTGGTCAACAACATGGGTGGGCGGCAGTGGGTCAATTGGCCCGAACTGCACCGCTCAGCGCGCAAGGTGCTCGAGCGCATCGGCGTCCGGCTCGACACGCGGGTGCTGGTGCAAGAATTGACGCTGGCCCAGAAGCAGATGGTGTTGATCGCGCGCGCCCTGGCCGGTGATGCGCGTTTTCTGATCCTCGATGAACCGACTGCGCCGCTCAGCAACACCGAGACCGAAGAGCTCTTCCGGCTGATGCGCGACCTGGCCCATAACCACGGTGTGGGCGTGGTCTTTATCTCGCATCGCTTGCCTGAACTTTTCGAGGTCTGCGAGTTGATCACGGTCATGCGCGACGGTCGCCGGGTAGCCCACCACGGCATCGCCGACGTCTCCAAGAAGCAGATCATCGAGTTGATGCTCGGCCACCGCTTCGACGAGACCTATCCCAAACGCCAGGTCGAGCTCGGCGACACGCTGCTCGAGACCCGCGGTCTGACGGCCGCCGACGGCGCCGTGACCGACGTCAACCTGACGGTGCGGGCCGGCGAGATCGTGGGAATCGCCGGTCTGGTCGGGGCCGGCAAGACCGAGCTGTGCAAGACCCTGTTCGGCGCGATCGAGATCAAATCCGGCGAGATCTGGCTCAAGGGTCGGCCGCTGCGCATCACGTCGCCGCATTCGGCGGTCACCCAGGGCCTGGCGCTGGTGCCCGAGGAGCGGCGCAAGGAGGGCGTGCTGGTCGATGAGCCGGTCTACGTCAACCTCTCCGCCGCCAGCCTGAGCAAGTATTGCGGTCCGTTCGACATGATCAATCAGCGGGCCGAACGCGAGGCCGCGCGCAAGGCGATCAAAGACCTGGGGGTCAAGACACCCAGCGAGAACCAGGTCCTGGCCTACCTCTCGGGCGGCAACCAGCAGAAGGTGGCCGTCGGCAAGTGGCTGATCTCCAAGGCCGAGGTGTACATCTTCGACGAACCCACCAAGGGCGTCGACGTGGGCGCAAAACAGGAGATCTTTGAGTTGATCGGCGCGCTGGCGAAGCAGGGTAAGGGCATCCTCTACGCGTCGTGTGAATTTGCCGAGATCCTGGGGATCACGGATCGCGCCTACGTCATGTACGATCACACGATCGCCAAAGAGCTCGAGACGGCTCAGACGACTGAAGAAGAGCTTTTGTTCTTCTCGACGGGAGGCAAGTAACCTTGAAGGCAACCGCACATCCGAGCACGGCCAACTGGGTGGGATCGGCGCTGAGCTTCATTACCAAGTGGGGCACCGTCCTGACGATCTTCATCCTGGTCGCCTTTTTCTCGATCCTCATGCCGTCGTTTCTGTCGGCTTCGAACCTGGTGACGATCCTGCGCAGCATTTCGATCGTGACCGTGATCGCGATCGGCGTGACGATGTCGCTGACCGTCAACGGCTTCGACCTCTCGGTCGGCTCGGTCGCCACCCTGGCCGACTCGCTGGTCATCTCGATGTTCGTCTGGTACGGCCTGGGTTCGGTCTTCTCGATCGTGATCGCCCTCGCGGGCTGTCTGGTGGTGGCCCTGCTCAACGCCTTTTTGATCGTCAAGCTGCGCATCCCGGATCTGCTCGCGACGCTGTCGATGATGTTCATTATCGAGGGCGTGGCCATGACCTACACCGGCGGCGGCTCGATCAGCGAGGGCATGCCCCGGCTGGACGGCACGCCGACCTTTGGCAAGCTCGAGCCGGTTTTCCGTCTGATCGGCCAGTCGCCGACGATCATCATCATCATGCTGGTGGTGGTGGCCGTAGTGCATGTCTTCCTGAACTACACCAAGCACGGTCGCTACCTGTATGTGGTCGGCGGCAATCTCGAGGCCGCCCGCCTCTCGGGCATCCCGGTCGATCGCTACCGCACCCTGGCCTATGTGCTGGCAACGCTGTTTGCGGCGTTCGGCGGCGTGATGCTCGGATCGCGGATCGGCTCGGCCCAGATCAACGCCGGCGCCGGCTATCTGATGCCATCGGTGGCGGCGGCCTATATCGGCTTCTCGGTCGGCGGGGCGCGGCGCGCCAACGCGATCGGCACCTTCGTCGGGGCCGTGCTGGTCGGTGTGCTCGAGAACGGTCTGGTGATGATGTCGGTGCCCTACTATGCCATGAACATCGTCAAGGGCGCCGTGCTCGCCCTGGCCCTGGCGGCGACGTACTTCCGAAAACGATGAAGGGGTTTTCTGCCGCGGAGTGCGCGGATTTCATGGAAGTCCCTGTCGTTCCGTGCAATCCGCGAAATCCGCGGCCAGTTCCCCCGTGCAACCACCATCACGATGCCCCTGAAGGGGTTGGAGGGATCGAGACGTGACCCGCTTTGACACATACTTCCTGATGAAGCCCAACGACGTGGCCGAGTATGCGAAGACCCAGCTCGACGTCTTCGCGCCGGATGCGGATCTGGAGGGCGCCGAGATCGGCGACGGCAATATCAACTTCATCTTCCGCGTCCGCGATCGCAAGACCGGCCAATCGGTCATCGTCAAGCAGGCCGGCCCGACCGCGCGCATCTCGGATGCCTTTGTGCTCTCGACCGATCGCGCCCGGATCGAGGCCGAGATCCTGATGCTCGAAGCCAGACTCGCCCCGGGGCTGGTGCCGGTCGTGTACAAATACGACGCTGTGATGAGCTGCTGCGTGATGGAGGATCTCTCCGATCACGAGATCATGCGCGCGGCGCTGCTCAAGCACCAGGTCTTCCCGCGTTTCGCCGAAGACATCACGACCTTCATGGTCAACACGCTGCTGTTGACCACCGATGTCGTGCTGGATCATCAGGAGAAGAAGCGGCTCTCCGGGCGGTACATCAACCCCGAGCTGTGTGAGATCACCGAGGATCTGGTCTATACCGAACCGTTCAACGACTACAAGGGCCGCAACGACGTGTTCGGGCCGAACCAGGCCTGGGTCGAGGCGAACCTGTACGGCGACGCCGCGCTGCGGCTCGAGGCCGCCAAGCTCAAGTTCGACTTTCTGACCAACGGCCAGGCCCTGATCCACGGCGATCTGCACACCGGCTCGATCTTCATCACGCCCGAGTCGACCAAGGTCATCGACCCCGAGTTCGCGTTCTACGGCCCGATGGGTTACGACGTCGGCAACGTGATCGCCAACCTGATCTTCGCCTGGGCCAACGGCGATGCCACGCTGCCCGCCGGCGCCGAGCGCGACGCCTATCTGGGCTGGATCGAGAACACGATCGTCGCAGTGGTGGATCTCTTCAACCAGAAGTTCCTGGCTGCCTGGGCCGCCAACGCCCGCGACGTCTTCACCCGCGAGCCCGGCTTCGACAGGTGGTACCTCGACACGGTCCTGCGAGACACGGCCGGGGTGTGCGGTCTCGAACTCTGCCGGCGCACGGTCGGCCTGGCGCACGTCAAGGACCTGACCTCGATCACGGATGCGGCTGCCCGCGTCCGCGCCGAGCGCATCTGTCTGACCGCGGCCAAGGACTACATCAAACAGCGCGAGAGCTACAGGACCGGCGCCGATTTCCTGGCCGGGATGAAGCGCGCCATAGCGGCCCACAGCACCTGACGGCGTGGCAAGCGCGGGTGGGTCGCGGCCCCGGGCTCTGCCCGGCCGCGACCCACCCGCGGGTTTTTTCAGAGGTGAGTTCGCCTATGACCGCCCCGAACATCCTGCAGGTCGAGTCCGTCGCCTACGACGAGGCCGCGGGCGAGCTGATCTTGCTCGACCAGACCCTGCTGCCAAACGAGACGAGGCTGCTGCGCTTGAACAGCGTTGAGCCGATCTGGGAGGCGATCTACGCCTTGCGCGTGCGCGGCGCCCCCGCGATCGGAATCGCCGCCGCGTACGGCCTGTGCGCGGTGCTCCACGCCCATTCGGACCAGGACGTCGCCGGCTTCCGGGCCGCCTTTGGGGCGGTCAAAGAACGCCTGGCCTCGTCGCGGCCGACGGCCGTCAACCTGTTCTGGGCGCTGGATCGCATGCAGGGCCGGCTAGACGGGCTCGTCGAGGCGCCGGTGCCGGCGCTCAAGCGCGCACTGCTGGCGGAGGCCCACGCGATCAAGGCCGCCGATATGCGCATGAACCGCGCGATCGGTGAACATGCGCTGGCGTTGCTCAAGCCGGGCGATGGCCTGCTCACGCATTGCAACGCCGGGCAGCTGGCGACCTCGAAGTACGGCACGGCCACGGCGCCGATGTATCTCGGGCAGGAGCGCGGCTATAACTTCAAGGTCTTCGCCGATGAAACCCGGCCCCTGCTCCAGGGCGCGCGTCTGACGGTCTTCGAGCTCAGCCAGGCCGGCATCGACGTCACCCTGATCTGCGACAACATGGCCTCGATGGTGATGAAGAACGGCTGGGTGCAGGCGGTGCTGGTCGGCTGCGACCGCGTCGCGGCCAACGGCGATGCCGCCAACAAGATCGGCACCTCAGGCGTCGCGATCCTGGCGAAACACTACGGCATCCCGTTCTACGTCTGTGCGCCGACCTCGACCATCGATCTGGCCTGCCCGGACGGCGCCGCGATCCCGATCGAACTGCGCCAGCCCGAGGAGATTCGGAGCATGTGGTATGCGCGGCCGATGGCGCCGGAAGGGGTCGCGGCCTACAACCCGGCCTTTGACGTGACCGATCACGCCCTGATCACGGCCATCGTCACCGAGAACGGCGTCGCCCGGGCGCCGTACACCGAGAGCCTGCCGCCGTTGGTCCAGCCCTGACGGTTAAACGAAAGCGGCCCACCGCAACGCGGTGGGCCGCTTTCGTTTGAAGACTAGGCCGGGAGGGCCGCGAACTCGTGTTTGCGCTCGGCCGCGTGGGCCAGGCGCTCACCGTCGAGCTTGAGGCTGATCATCTGGCTGGCCGAGTCCACGCCCATCGTGATGCCGTAGACGGTATCGGCCACCTGGACCGTGTTGCGGTTGTGGGTCACGATGATGAACTGTGTCGTCTGGCCGAGCTCGTTGAGCATGTCGCGGTAGCGGCCGACGTTGGCCTCGTCGAGCATGGCGTCGACCTCGTCCAAAACGCAGAACGGCGTGGGCGAGACCTTGAGCAGGGCGAAGACCAGGGCGCAGGCCGTCAGCGAGCGTTCGCCGCCCGAGAGCATCGAGAGGCCCTGGGCCTTCTTGCCCGGCAGCTTGCACGAGATGTCGACACCGCTGGTGCTCGGGTTGGTCGGGTCGGTCAACATCAGTTTGGCCGAGCCCCCGCCGAAGAGCTGGGCGAAGATGTGCGTGAAGTGCCCACCGACCTCCTCGAGCGTCTTCTTGAACTCGCGCTCCATGATCTGATCCATCTCGGTGATCACATCGCGTAGCTGGGCCTGGGCCGTCTGCAGGTCGGCGACCTGGGTGGTCAGGAAGTCGTGGCGGTCGCGGACCTCGATGAACTCGCGCTCGGCGTCGGGGTTGATCGCGCCCATCCGTCGCATCTGGTTGCGCCGGCGGTTGACCTGTTCCTCGATATCGGCCGGCAGCGCGTCGACGCTCTCGAGCCGATCGACCAGGGCCTCGAAGGGCAGGGGTGTCGGGCCGGTGCTGGCGTCGGAGTACTCGAGCTCCACCAGGCCGAAGTCCTCCTCGATGCGCAACCGCAGGTTATCGAGCTCGGCCTGTTTGCGGGCGGCGTCGAGCTGGGCGTCGGTGTTGTGCTTCTCGGCCGTGTGCAATGTGCCGCGCGACTCCGAGTCGCCGGCCTCGAGCCGGGTCTGATCCGCTTCGAGCTCGGCCAGTTCGGCCGAGAGGGGCTCCAGCGTCGCGGTGGCTTCGGCCACCACGCCGTCGAGCTCGGCGACACGCGCGCGCGCCACAGCATCCGCCTCGGCGCGCTGGGCCAGCTCGGCCTCGATGCGCTCGACGCGGCTCTGGCGTTCGGTGACGGCCCGCTCGGCCGCGTTCGTGGCGCGGGCCCGATCCGCCGCGCGTTCGCGGGCGTTGGCCACGGTTTGATTGGCCAGGGCTGCGGCCGATTGCGCCCGTGCCAGCAGGGCGCCGGCATCGTCGGCCGAGAAACTGGCGAGCTCGCGCGCGGCCTGCTCGCCCGTGGCCTGGGCGGCGTCGCGGATCGCGGCCTGGGTGACGATCTGGCTCTCAGCCGCGGCGAGCGCGGCCGCGAGCTGCTGCGCTTCCTGCAGGGCCTGATCCAACGCTCGGCGCCGGGATTGAGCGGTCTGGGCGGCGCGTTCGGCGTCAAGCGCGGCCGAGTCGCGCGTCACTGCGGCCCGGCGCTCGGCGTCCTGCGCCTCCCGCAAGGCCTGGTGCGCGAACTTGAGCACAGCCCCGGCGCCGGCCACATCGGTCACCGACCGGGTCGCGCGGGCCTCGGAGGCCGTCAGTGACTCGCGGGCCGCCGTGATCTCGGCCGTCAGGTCGCGGCGCACGCGGGCCGCCTCGAGTGCGCCGGGTGCGCCGTCGCGGCCGCCGACTACCGGCCCGGCGGCATGGAACAGCTCGCCGGCGAGTGTCACGACAGTTGCGTAGTACGGAACAGCCTCGAGCGTCGTTCGGGCGGCCGTCCGGTCACGGACCACCACCGTGTTGCCGAGCACCGAGGTGAGCAGCGGGCGCAGCGGACCCGGATCCGGCAGCAGGTCGACCGCGACACCGATCACGCCATCGCCGCTGGGGGCCGTCACTTTGTGCGTGCCGTTGAGTGAGCGGATCGGGAGGAGCGCGGCGCGGCCGTGTTCGGCGCCCAGGGTGTTCAGGCCTTCCTCGGCATGGCTGTGGTCGTCGACCACCAGGCCTTCGGCGTAGCCGCCGAGCGCGGCGCTGATCGCGGCCTCGTATTCGGTCGGGACCTCGACCATATCGCCGAGCACACCGTGGGTCGGAAAATCTGCGGCGCGCAGCGCGCGAGCGCCGGCCGCGAAACCGGCCAGCTCGGCTCGGGCCTGCAGCATCATTTCCTGGCGGGCCTGCAAGCGATCGAGCTCGCCGTGGGCCCGCAGCGAGTCTTCGGAGGCGGCCAATTGGGCGGCCTCGGCGGCGCGCAGGGCAGCCTGAGCTTCCGTCAACGCCGCCTCGGCGGCGACGCGCGCGCGCTGGCGAGCGGCCAGATCCTGGCCGAGGGTCGCCAGGCGCTCACGCGCGGCGGCCTCGTCAGCGGCCAGGCGCTCGACCTCGGACCGGGCGGCAACGTGCGAGTCGCCCAGCGCCAGTTGTCGTTCGTGCAGGTGGGTGGCCCGGGCGCGCAGCGCCGCCAGTTCGTGCTCGGCGCGGGCCAGGGCGCTACGGGCTTCTTGATCACGGCGCAGCAGGCCCTCGCGGGCTGACTCGCCGTCATGGACGATAGATTGGGCGGCGGCCAGGTCCGCGCGCGCCTGACCGACCTCGGCCTCGACGCGGGCGAGCTCCTCACGGGCGCCGGTCAGCGCGGCCTGTTGTTCGGCCAGCTCAGCCAGCAGGGCGGGCAGCTCGGCCTGGGCAGCCTCGCGCTGGGATGCCAGCGAGCGGGCGCGCTCCTCAGCAACCGCCAGTTCGCGGGCCAGGGCCTCGCGCTCGGTGCGGGCCGAGTCGAGTCGGCCGCGGGTCTCGTTGAGCGCGCGGCGCAGCTCCTGGGCGCGGCTGCGCAGCCCGCCGACCTGTTGATCGAACTCGGCCTGGCGGGCCTGATGCGCGGCCAGTTCCTGTTCGGCCTGGGCGGCCGCGGCAGCAGCGACGTCGACGGCGGCCAGGGCACGCCGCCAGTGGTAGCCGTACCAGGTGCGCAACACCGAGTCGAGCTCGCGCTTCACTACGTGATAGTCGCGAGCGCGTTTGGCCTGGCGTTCGAGCGAGGCCAGGCGCGGCCGGATCTCCTCGAGGATGTCGAGGACACGGTCGAGGTTGCGTTGCGTGGCGTCGAGTTTGCGGAGCGAGTCCTCGCGCTTATCGCGGTACAAGCCGATGCCGGCGGCCTCTTCGAAGAGCGCGCGGCGTTCCTCGGCCTTGAGGGCGAGGGCGTTGTCGATCAGACCCTGGCCGATGATCGTGTAGGTGCGTTCAGCCAGGCCGCAACGCGCCAGCAGCTCGTGGATATCTTTAAGCCGGACCTTCTGGCCGTTGAGCAGATAGTCATTGGAGCCATCGCGGTGGGCGCGGCGTGAGATCGCGACCTCGGAGAACTCGATCGGCAGCCAGCCGTCGGAGTTATCGAAGGTGAGGGTGACCTGGGCCATGCCGGCGCGGGAGCGCTTGTCGGATCCCGCAAAGATCATGTCCTCGGTCTTCTTCCCGCGCAGGAGCGAGTACGACTGTTCGCCCAGCACCCAGCGGATGCCGTCGACCACGTTCGACTTGCCCGAGCCGTTCGGGCCGACGATGGCCGAGATGCCCTCGCTGAAGACGAAGTCGGCCTTCGAGGCGAAGGACTTGTACCCGTTGAGTTCGAGATGTTTGAGGCGCAGCGGCATATCGGGGCTTACCTGCTCTCTATCGACGTGCAGCTTGACGGTATCGGTTGCCAGGTGACAACCACCAGAACCGCGATTATATGCGCATAGCCAACAAATGCAAGTGGAAGGGGCCGCAAGTTAGGCCCGATTTTCGCGTCAGGAATCACGGCTGGGCCGATGCCCCTGTCAGATATTGGCATTGGGATATGTTGTTGCCTGTATTTCGGGGTTTCGGAAATCGGTTATGTGAATCCGATCAGACCGGGCCGGCGGGCGTTGGTAAGAATCTGACCCGCAATTTGTTGAATGCACGTTTTGAATAGCCTTGCTTTTCCGAGAATCACGAGTCGACCTGTCAGGTCGATTGTTAGAATCGCTGCCGCACTTCGGCGATAATTCCGGACGATGACACCGAATGCCCTCACACCCACTCAAGAGGCCGTGCTGCGCGCTGTTATGAACCGGATCGTGCCCGCCGACGAATTTCCGAGCGCCTGGGAGGCCGGCGCCGGAGGCTATGTGCTCCGCCAGTTTGCCGGAGCGGTCAATAGCCAGGTCGACGCGGTCGCTGCCGGCCTCGACGCCCTGGAGGCCGAGGCACAGTCCAGTCACGGCTCCGGATTCGCGGCCCTCGAGGCGGCCCAACAGGATGGGCTGCTCGGCCGCCTGGAGCGCAAGCAGCTCGACACGGTCTGGCCGGTCGATCCGGCCGTCTTCCTGGAGACGCTGATCATGCTGACCATGGAAGGGTATTACGCCGACCCGGGCAACGGCGGTAACCGCGAGGCCGTGTCCTGGCGCATGATCGGTTTCACGGGGCAGCCATGATCACCTATGACGTCATCATCGTCGGGGCCGGGGCGGGCGGCGGTGTCGCAGCCGGCGTGCTGGCCGAGGCCGGCCTGCGCGTGCTGGTGCTCGAACGCGGTGGTCACATGCCACCCGGTAGCGACGGGCACGATCATCTGCGCCATCAGCGCTATTCGCGTTACGGCCACAACGCCGGGCCCGATATCCACGTCAACCCGCGCGTGATCGTCGAGCGCGACGGCCGGGAACGCGTCGTCCGCCCGCATGAGCCCGGCTACCACAACAACGCGGCAGCCGTCGGCGGCGGGACCCCGGTCTACGGCGCGCAGGCCTGGCGCTTCCTGCCCGAGGATTTTCGGATGGCGAGCCAGTACGGCGCGCCCGGTGGTAGCTCGCTGGCGGATTGGCCGCTGGATTACAGTGAACTGGCCCCGTACTACGAGCGCGCCGAGTGGGAGCTGGGGGTCGCCGGCGACGGCGACCTCTCGGCAACGCGCTGGCCTCGTGAAAAGGGCTTCCCACTTCCGGCGCTGCCGGTGACACGCCGCGGCCAGGCGCTTCGATCGGGCGCGGCAGCGCTGGGTTGGGACGTGCTGCCGATCCCGGCCTTGATCAATACGCTGCCCTACAACAACCGCGAGGCCTGCACAACCTGTCAGTTCTGCGTCGGTTTCACGTGCCCGGTCGACGCCAAGACCGGCACGCAAAACACGCTGCTGCCGCGCGCGTTGGCGACCGGCCGTTGCGAGTTGATCGCCCACGCCCTGGTGACGCGCGTGGAGTTGGATGGCCGCGGTCGGGTCAACGGCGTCACCTACGCGACGGCAGCCGGTGCGATAGTGCGCGCCAAGAGCCGGGCCGTGGTGCTGGCGGCCGGCGCGATCGAGACGGCCCGCTTGCTGCTCAACTCCGCGAACGAACGGCACCTGACCGGGCTCGGTAACCAACATGACCAGGTGGGTCGTCACCTGCAGGGGCATTACTACCCCGCGGCAGTCGGCCTGATGCCGGAGCCGGTCTATGACGGTGTCGGACCGGGCATCTCGACCGCGACGGTGAAGTTCAACCACGGCAACCCTG
>JAEURK010000128.1 GCA_016789175.1 Anaerolineales bacterium | reverse complement strand
TCGTATGCCTAACTATCAGGCCCTTGACGACGTCTTTCACGCCCTGGCGGATCCGACCCGGCGGGCCGTGGTGGAGCGGCTGAGCCGCGGCCCGGCTGCCGTGAGCGATCTGGCGCAGCCGTTCGACATGGCCATGCCGTCGTTCTTGCAGCATCTGCGCGTCTTGGAGAAAGCCGGGCTGGTCCGGTCGCGCAAGACGGGCCGGGTACGCACCTGCACGCTGGCGCCCCGCCCGCTCAAACGAGCCGAGGGCTGGATGGTCACCCAGCGCGCGCTCTGGGACCGTCGGCTCGATCAACTGGACGAACTACTCACCCGACTGAAGGAGACATCCCCATGACCCCACTTGCGACTTTCGACCCCGCCCTCGATCTCGTGCTGGAACGCGTCGTCGACGTGCCGCGCCGTCTCGTGTGGGCGGCCTGGACCACGCCGGAACTGGTGAAGCAGTGGTTCGCGCCCAAGCCCTGGACGACCACTCACTGCGAAATCGATCTGCGCCCCGGCGGCCACTTCAAGACCACCATGCGCTCGCCCGAGGGCGAGGAGTTCCCGAACGCAGGTTGCTATCTCGAGGTCGTGCCTGAGGAGCGATTGGTGTTCACCGATGCACTGCTGCCCGGGTACCGCCCGGCGCCCGAGCCGTTCTTCACCGGCGTGATCACGCTCGAGACGGTCGGCGCCGGGACGCGCTATGTCGCCCGCGCCATCCATCGCGATCCCGACACGCGTGAACGCCACGCGCAGATGGGCTTCTCGGACGGTTGGGGCGTCGCGCTCGATCAGCTCGTGGCGACCGTGAAGGGCCTCTAACGTCGCGATCCGGCGCGGCCAGGCCGGGGTGACGCAAAGCGAGAGGTGCAGCCAGGGCAGCCGCCGTGGTTTAGAATCGAGGATGGCCGGGTTGGACGATCCGGCCCAGCACAGAAACCGGCGGGAGCGATGAGCAAGAACGATGACGATGACCTGATCTGGCAGATCGGCAACAGCGAGCCAACGCGTTCCACGGCGACAGTCGAACAACACGTCAAGGCCAGGATCAGCCTCAACCTGACGGCGATCCTGATCGGGTGCGCCGGCATCGTGGTGGCCCTCATCGCCTTTTGGGTCTTCCGCTGGTGGTCGGCTCAAAACGCCCAGGCCGAGCTCCGCGCCGTGATCGTCGCGGAGGAACAGGCCGCCCGGGAGCGGAACCCCGGCGCGCTGGCGGCGCTGTCCGCGGCGGACGATGCCGCCTGGGTCGACTGGCAGCGCGCGTTGGCCGAGGTCGGTCTGAGCGCCCCCCTGCCGGACCCTGGTCTCAAGGCAAGCGCCGAGACGCCCGAGATCGTGTTCGTTTCGCTTGACGATCAACGCGCGCACATCCGGGCGACGCGCGCCTATGTCGCAAGCGACGGCGCGACCTTTCGCTTTGGCGCCGACCAGTTCTATCAGCGCAGCGACGGGGCCTGGCGGCGCGTTCCGCCGTCCACGAACTATTGGGGCACCCGCGAGACCTTTTGGGGCTCGCGGATCGGGATCGACTACCCGGCTGCCGATGCGGATCTGATCGCGAAGGAGGTCGGGCCCTATATCGAAAGCATTCTGGTTCGGTTGTGCAGCACCCAGCCGTGTCCGCCTGA
>JAEURK010000089.1 GCA_016789175.1 Anaerolineales bacterium | reverse complement strand
GCCGGCAACATGGTCGACCTCGACAGCAACCCGACCAAGCTGATTGAGATCGTGGGCATCGGCAAGCAACTGCTGATGACGCGTGGGGCGTTGACGACCTTCAGCATCGCCAACGACGTGGCCAAGTACTTCGCGATCTTGCCGGCCCTGTTCGGCGCGCTCTACGCCGCCCCGCACCAACCCGGACCGCTCTCGGCCCTGAACGTCATGGGCCTGACCTCGCCCGAGAGCGCGATCTTGAGCGCAGTCGTATTCAATGCCTTGATCATCGTGGCCCTGATCCCGCTGGCCTTGCAGGGCGTGTCTTACCGGCCGATGGCGGCCTCGGCCGTGTTGGGCCGAAACCTGCTGGTCTACGGCGTGGGTGGTTTGATCGTGCCGTTCATCGGCATCAAAGTGATTGACTTGATTCTGGTTGGCCTGGGCCTCGCGGCCTGAACGCCATCCGGTGAAGACGGTTTGGAAGAGGACCCCATGCGAACATTATTCGAATCGGCCAGGATGCTCCTGGCGCTGACCGTGCTGACGGGGTTGGTGTACCCGCTGATGGTCACGGCCATCGGCCAGACCTTGTTTCCGGTCCAGTCCGGTGGCAGCCTGATCGACAACGGCGGCGTGATCGTGGGTTCAACCTTGATCGGCCAGGCCACAGACGATCCGCGCTACTTTCAGCCGCGCCCCTCGGCGATCGGCTACAACCCGCTCCCATCGGGCGGCAGCAATCAAAGCGCAACCAGCCGCGCGCTGGAGTCCAGCGTCGCCGAGCGCGCCACCAACCTTGGAACGCTTAATCCCGCGCACGCCGGCGCGGCGTGGCCGGCTGACCTGCTCGGCGCCTCGGCCAGCGGGCTCGATCCGCACCTCTCGCCCGAGGCTGCCCGCCTGCAGGTCGCGCGGATCGCCGAGGCACGTGGCCTCGACGCCGCGCAGCGGGTTGCGCTCGCAGCCCTCGTCGAGCGCCGGATCGAGCCCCCAACCCTGGGTTTTCTGGGAGCGCCGCGTGTTAACGTGCTGCTGCTCAACCTCGAACTCGATGACATACAATAGCCGGGTGATGACACCGAACGGCACCCACCGGTACCGCATGCAGGCGGTCGGGTAGCACCCGATGATGGATCAGCGACCCGACCCCGACGCGCTGCTCGCGGCCGTGACCAAACTCGAGCACAGCGCGACTCGCGGGAAGCTCAAGATCTTCTTTGGCATGGCGGCGGGCGTCGGAAAGACCTTCGCCATGCTGCAGGAGGCCCAGGCCCGGCGTGCAGAAGGCGTCGACGTCGTCATCGGCTACGTCGAGACCCATGGTCGGGCCGACACGGCGGCACTGTTGAGCGGCCTGCCGATCGTGCCCCGACGGGCCTATGCCTACCGCGACACAGTGCTCGAAGAACTCGATCTCGAGGCCGTGCTGGCGCGCCGCCCGCGCCTGGTGCTCGTGGATGAGCTCGCCCACACCAACGCCCCCGGGGCCCTGCACGCCAAGCGTTTCCAGGACGTGCTCGATCTGCTCGAAGCGGGCATCGACGTCTACACGACGGTCAACGTGCAACACGTCGAGTCGCGCTCGGACACCGTGCGTCAGATCACGGGCGTCACCGTGCACGAGACCGTGCCCGATTCGGTGCTCGATGCCGCCGACTCGATCGAACTGATCGACCTCGCGCCGGATGAGTTACGCAAACGCCTGGCGGAGGGCAAGGTTTACGTGCTCGAACGCGCCGGGGTCGCGGCCGCGAGCTTCTTCCGGATTGGCAACCTCACGGCCCTGCGTGAGATGGCGCTGCGTCTGACGGCCGAGCGCGTCGACCACCAGCTGCGCGACTACATGGAGCTCAAGCGCATCGCCGGACCCTGGAAGAGCGGGGAGCGACTGGTGGTCGCCATCAGCGCCAGCCCGTTGTCCGAGCGCCTGGTGCGCTGGACCCGGCGCATGGCCTACAACCTCGAGGCGCCCTGGTTGGCGGTACACGTCGAAACGACGAGCACAACGTCCTCGGCAGCTCAGGCGCAGCTGACCCGCAACCTTGAGCTCGCGCGGTCGCTCGGGGCGGAAGTGCTGACCGTGTCGGGCGACGACGTCGTCGCAACGCTCCTCCACGTTGGACAGCAAAGAAACGTCACCCAGATCGTGGTGGGAAAGCCGGAGCGCCCGGCCTGGCGCGAGTGGCTGCGGGGCGGCTCGGTCGTCAACCGGCTTATCCGCACCAGCGGCGACATCGACGTTTACGTCATCAGCGGCGATCCGGACTCGTCGTCTCCGCGCGGGCAATCCTGGCCGACGCCCCAGTCGAGCGCGCGCCAGTATCTCGGGGCCGTTGCGGTGGTTATGGCTGCCACGCTTGTCAATCTGGCTTTGTTGCCTTTTATCTCGTATGAGGCTGTGGCGTTGCTTTTATTGCTGGTCGTGCTGGTCCTGCCCCTGTACTTTGGCCGCGGTCCCGTCGTCGTCGCGGCGGCGCTCAGCGCGATCTCGTGGAACTTCCTCTTCATCCCGCCCCGGTTCACGTTCCTGATCTCGCGGCTAGAAGACCTCCTGCTCTTCATTTTGTACTTCGTAGTCGCCCTGGTCGGCGGCTCGCTGACGACGCGCCTCAAGGCACAACAGGTGCTCTTGCAACGGCGCGAAGAACGAACCCGGGCCCTGTACGCACTCGTGCGCGAGTTCGCCCAACTGGAGACGATCGACGCCGTGGTCAAGGCAGCGGTGGCTCACCTGGGCGCCGCGTTCGATGCCGACGTGGCAATCGTGTTGGCAACCGGTCCCGACCGACTTGCGGATCGGGCGCACCCGGCCAGCTCGTTCGCGCTCGACGAAAAGGAGCTCGGCGCGGCGGCCTGGGCCTTCTCACGCCAACGCGCGGCCGGGCGGTCAACCGACACGTTGCCGGCCGCAATCGGCACCTACCACCCCTTGCGCGCGCCGGGCGCCTTGGTCGGCGTCGCCGGGATCCGGCCGCGCAACGGGCGGACCCTGACGTCCGATCAAGAGCCGTTCCTGGAAGCACTGCTCGCGCAGGTCGCGCTCGCGATCGAGCACGAGCGCCTGGGCGAAGCGCAAGAGCGGGCAGTGCTCTTGACGGAGTCGGAGCGCCTGTACAAGACCCTGCTCAACTCCGTCTCGCACGAGTTGCGCACGCCGATCGCAGCCATCACCGGCGCGGCCAGCACGTTGCGCGCGCTCCCGGACGATCAGGCGGATGCGCGGCTGGCACTGGCCGGCGAGATCCAGGTGGCGGCCGAGCGTCTCAACCGGTTGGTCGAGAACCTGCTCGACATGAGTCGGCTCGAGTCGGGCATGTTGCGTTTACGGCTGGAGTGGTGCGATGTGAGCGACCTGGTGTCTGTGACAGTGCAACGGGTGCGTCCGCTGCTCGAGCGTCACGATCTGGTGGTAGACGTCGCCCCCAGCCTGCCGCTGGTGCAGATGGACTTCGTCCTGATCGAACAGGTGCTGGTGAACCTGCTCCACAACGCGGCGGTGTACACGCCCCCCGGCACCCGCGTCCGCCTCCAGGCGGTGCAAGACGGCAATCGCCTGAATCTGATCGTTGCCGACAGAGGGCCCGGGCTCTCGCCCGAATCACTGGACCGGATCTTCGACAAGTTCTATCGCGCGCCCGGTGCCGCCGCTGGCGGCACCGGGTTGGGCCTCTCGATTGCGCGGGGGATCGTCGAGGCGCATGGTGGCACACTCAGCGCCGAGAACCGCGCGAACGGCGGAGCACGCTTCTTGCTGCAACTGCCCCTGACACCGCCGCCGCCGCTGCCGGCCGAAGCCTCGCTGGAGATACCCGATGACTGACGGCCCTTTGGTGCTTGTGATCGACGACGAGATCCAGATCCGCCGTCTCCTGCGGATCAGCCTGGAGACCAACGGCTACCGCGTCCACGAGACGGCCCGCGGAGTCGACGGGCTGGCTGAGGCCGCCCGGCTGCGCCCCGATCTGGTCGTGCTCGACCTTGGCCTGCCGGATCTGGACGGCCTCGAGGTCCTGCGCCGGCTGCGCGAGTGGACGCAGGTGCCGGTGCTCGTGCTTTCGGTGCGGGCATCCGAAGAGGAAAAGATCGCGCTCCTTGATGCCGGCGCCGACGACTATCTCACGAAGCCCTTCGGGGTGGGCGAATTGCTGGCCCGGCTGCGGACCGCGGCGCGCCACAATCAACCGGCCGGCGAGTCGCCGGTCATCGAGATCGGTTCGCTCCGCGTCGACCTCGAGAAGCGGCGGGTCTGGCGCGATGACGTCGCGGTCACGCTGTCGAACACCGAGTACTCGCTTCTGCGGTTGTTCGTGCGCCACGCCGGCAAGGTTTTGACGCACAGCCAGATCCTGCGCGAGGTCTGGGGCCCTGGCTACGCCGAGGAAGTGCACTACCTGCGGGTGTACGTGGCCAACCTCCGCAAGAAGATCGAGCAAGATCCCGGCAACCCGACGCTCCTCATGACCGAGCCCGGTGTCGGTTATCGACTGACGACCGATCCTTCGTAAAACCCTGTGGCGGTGCCCCCACGTCTGGTCACCGCGCATCCAACGGGTCACCGGGTTTAACGCGAGATGCTCTGTGGGTCGAGGCCTCACCTCGACCCACAGAGCATCTCGCGTATGGGGCTTTTGCTGCTGGTCAAGACTAAACGACCACTGTGCCGGCTCTCACGCGCTGCGACTGTGGTAGGGCACGTCGATGATCACGATGTCGGGCACGCCCAGCAGGCCCATCCGCAAGAAGAACACGGTCTGCATATGAAGCAGATTCTGCCAGGGTCGCTCGGGCAGGAACTCGGGCACAACCACCGTGAGGATATCGCCCGGCTGACGCTGCTCGGCAACGCTCCGGATGTATTGCACCAACGGCTCAATCAGTGCGCGATAGGGCGAAGGGATGATCACCAGGCGCACGCCGTCGCCCCAGGTCTCCCAGCGCCCCTGCACTTTGTCCTCCTCGGCCTGATCCAGCGCCACATGAACGGCCGTGACGTCGGGCGACAGCGACCGGGCGTAGTTCAAGGCGTGGAGCGTGCCACGATGCACGCCGCCGATGGGCAGCACGACCCGGTTGCGCCGAACCCGGGCCGGCGCGCCGAACTCATCCAGCGACAGCCGCCTGGCCAGCGCCTTGTAATGGAAATGGATCTGGAAGAAGACGATCACCAGACCCGGGATCAGGATGACGATGATCCACGC
>JAEURK010000065.1 GCA_016789175.1 Anaerolineales bacterium | reverse complement strand
AACGGCGGCCAGCCGTGCGTGGTGCCGAGCGCGTACGAGATCTGGCAGTTCTCGTTGAGCATCACGCGCAACCGCAGCGGCGAGGATCCGCTGTTGATCTTCAACTCCAGCCTGGCGGCCTTCGACCCGATCACGGCCATGGACCCGGCCGACGTGACGCGGGTGGTGTACTCGAGCGACGTCTTCCCGAACTGGAACGGCGGTTATTGGCGCGGGTGCAATCGCGAGTTCTACGTCGGATCGGCGGTGTTGCGTAACAACGTCGGCACGCCCATCTGGACGGACGCGCATGGCAACGTGCTCTCGGGCGCGCACACCGCCGCGGACGCGCTGCTACAGGTGATGCCGCGCGGCAACGTCTTCGATCCGAGTTCGCCGGCTTCGAGCTGGCAGGTGCTGGCCGCCTGGCGTGACGGCAGCGGGGCAGGCACGCAGTTCAAGCTGCAGCAACCCACCTGTGCGCCGGGGCTGGGTCTGCGCAACTAAGCCGGAGTTACTGCAAAAGCAAACGAGCCGGGCGTGCGCCCGGCTCGTTTGCATCAGAGGATCAGACAGGCCTTCAGCGCCGCGCGCTCCAATCGACGCTCATCCGGCTCAGGTTGAGCGCGGGCTTGCGCCCGTTGACGAGGTCGGCCACGACTCGACCGGTGCCGGGCCCGAGCGACAGGCCCAGCATGGCGTGGCCGGTGGCGACGATCAGGTTGGCGTGGCGCGGCGAGATGCCGATGATCGGCACGCCGTCGGGCGTGGTTGGGCGCAGGCCCGCCCAGGTCTCCTGCACGCTCAACGGTTCCTCGAGCGCGATGTATTCGCGCACGGCCCGCTCGATGCCCGCGATGTGTTTCGGCGATGGCGTGGTGTCGAGGGCGCTCAACTCGAGCCGGCCCGTGAAACGCAGCCGCTCGCCCATCGGCGTCACCGCCACGCGGCGCTCGCCCAGCAGCAAGGCCTGACGCGGCATGACGCTCGGCGCAAGCGCGGTCAGGCTGTAGCCCCGCGCCGGTTGCACGGGCAGACGCAGTCCCAGCCCACGCGCGACCTGCGGCGACCAGGCCCCGGTTGCCAGCACGACCTGCTGCGGCTCGATCTCGTCAGTGGCGGTCAACACCCGTGCAATTCGGCCGCCGGCCAGGTCGAAACCGATGACCGGCGTGTGCTCGCGCAGCACGGCCCCGCGAGCGCTGACGAAATCGGCCAGCAGCCGCAAAAAACGGGCCGGGTCGAGCGAGGCATCGCCCGTGAAGTGCACGCCACCGATTACGTCGGGGCGGGCGGCGGGCTCGCGTGCGTGCACGGCGGCCTGGTCGAGCACCTCGGCCGGCAGCCCATGCTGATGCAGCAGCTCGGCCTCGTGCCGGCCGCCGGCCAGGGCCGCTTCGGTCTTGTACAGAAAGAGCAGGCCGGTCTCACGATAGGCGCAATCGAATCCTTCGTCAGCGATCAATCGGCTGAAGGACTCGGCGCTGTAGAGCCCGAGCGCCTTGAGCGCCGGGATGGCGCCGTTGACGTTGGACTCGCTGCAGGCTGCCGCGAAACCGAACAGCCACGACAGATAGGCCGGATCCAGGCTAAGGCGCAGGCCGAAAGGGCTGTGCTGTGGATCGAGCAGCCAGCCGAGCGCGGTGCCGATGATGCCGGGCGCGGCCAGCGGCACGATGTGGCTCGGCACGATGTGGCCGGCATTGCCCGACGAGCTGCCGGCGGCGATCGCCTGGCTGTCGATCACGGTCACACCCCGCCCCGACTTGGTCAGGTAGTACGCGACGCTCAACCCGATCGCGCCGCCGCCGATCACAAGGACATCCGTCTTTTGACTCATATTGCTCCAGCGCTTCTTCGCCTAGCAGTGCCGGCTAACCGGCCGATCGAATGCCGACTCCGAACGGATCGCGGGCGTCCACCAACAGGCGCCCCTCGGCCATCATCCAGGCCTCGCCCGTAATGGTCGGCACAACCTGGCCCTCGCTGACCTCAACCCGGCCGTCGAAGATGCTGCCGATCACGCTCTCCTGACGCCAGGTCTGGCCGGCCGCGATCGTGCCGTCGGCCAGCAGACAGGCCAGTTTGGCGCTGGTGCCGGTGCCGCACGGCGAGCGGTCGTAAGCCCGGCCAGGGCAGAGCACAAAGCTGCGGCTGTCGGCGGTCGGCGTTGGGCCGAACAGCTCGACGTGGTCGATCACGGCCCCGTCCGTGCCGGTCAACCCCAGAGCGCCATAAGCCGCGCGCAGGCGCCAGGCGAAGTCGGTCAGCGGTTCGATGTGTTCGGCATCCACGGTCAGGCCGTGGTCGTGGCACAGGAAGAACCAGTTGCCGCCCCAGGCGACATCGCCGTGCACGATCCGGCCATCGATCTCGACCGGCACGTGTTTCAGATGGCGATAGGCCGGCACATTGCGGACCGACACGCGGTTGGGATGCCTTGCGCCGTCCGTGGGATGCAGCGTCGCCTCGACCACGCCCACGGGCGTCTCGATCCGCACCACGCCCGGCGCGAGGCGTCCGCGATAGGCCAGCGCGGCCACGACCCCGATCGTGCCGTGGCCGCACATCCCGAGATAGCCGACGTTGTTGAAGTAAATCACGCCGAACCGGCAGCTCGGGTCGGCCGGCGGCACCAGGCAGGCGCCGACCAGCACGTTGGAGCCGCGCGGTTCGTTGAGCGCCAGCGTGCGCAGGTCGTCGTGCTCGGCCCTCAGCCGCGCCAGTTGCTCGGCGACTGTCCCGCCGCCCAGGTCGAACGGCATCTGCTCGATCAGGCGCGTCGGCTCGCCGCCGGTGTGGGAGTCGAGGTAGGGGATGGTTTGCATAGGTGTCTGATAGCGGGGAGAGAGGGAGGAGGGAGGAGCGTCCCCCTCCTCCCCCTTCTTTACTCAATAGCCGCCTTGAAGACCTCGGCAAACGCCGCCTGATATTCGGGCGTCAGCGGCAGCAATGGTCGTCGCGCCGGGCCGACCGGGATGCCCTGCAGCACGCAGCCGGCCTTGACCTTCTGCGTGTAGTGGCCGGCCTCCATCACCTGAAGCAACGGCAGGAGCTTCTCCATGCGCGCCCGGGCCGCGGTGAAGTCGCCGGCCAGGGCGGCGTCGAGGACAGCGACGTGCTGGCGCGGCGCGCACGAGGCGCCGCCGCCAATCCAGCTGGTGCTGCCCCAAAGGAAATAATCCAGCGCCTGATCATCCGAGCCGCACGAGATCTGAAACCGGTCCCCGTAGCGCAGGTGCATCGCGATCAGACGCGAAAGATCGCTGCTGGCCTCCTTGATGCCGACGACGTTGGCCTGCTCGACCAGCCCGTCGAGGATGTCGTAGCCGATCTCGCTGCCTGCCCGCCAGGGAAAGTTATAAAGCACGATCGGGAGCGCCGTGGCGGCGGCGACTGTCTTGAAGTGCGCCAGCAGCTCGCGCTGGCTCGGGCGCGAGTAGGGCGGCACCGCCGCCATCAGGCCATCGTAGCCCAGGGTCTCGGCGGTCTGCGCGAAGCGCACGACGTCGCGCGTGGCGCCGGCGTTGATCCCCGCGATCAGGGTGGCGCGCCCGCCCGCGTAATCTTTAACGAACCGAAACAACGCGAGCCGCTCGGCGTCGCTGAGGGCGTAGACCTCGCCGGTGGTGCCGCCCGGGATCAGGCCGACCACGCCGTTGGCGAGGACGAAGTCGATCAGGCGCTTGAGGACTTCGAAGTCGATCTCTTCGCGTTCATCAAACGGGGTGACGAGTGGGGCGTAGACGCCTCGAAGCTGCATGCGGGCCTCCTGACCTGAGCCGTGGTTTGACTTCCGCCCCAGAGTCTACCCGATGGCCGGGAGCCGCTCCCGCTTATCTCCAGGGCGATCGCACCAAATTCGCGAGGTCCGGTTTTTTGCCTCCAATTGATGCGAATTCTCACGAATGCAGTTCGTTCATGCCGATTCGATTCTATTCGTGGCCAAACTCGCACTGTTTCCTTTTTGAAGCGTTAGCCCTGCGCTTACCTCAGAGCCAGGGGCCGATTGACCTGCGTCTGGGGCAGGCATGCCTCTTGCTGCGTTTGAAAGGTCGAATGCCGGGAGGCCATACTTATGGACGGATTCGGGTTGGTGTTGGTTATCGCGGTCCTGGCCCTGTTCGGCCTGGCGATCGTCTGGATAATCCGATCGGAGCGGGCCGGTCGGAGCGCGCGGGCGCGCGTCAGCCAGGCGCTGGGCTTCGCGCCGTTCACGCCCGAGCCGGACCTGATCCGCAGGATCGCCGAGCTGCATCAGCGCCCGGGTGGACCCGGCAGTGAAGGCTATCGATTGGAGAACGTCTCTCGCAAGCGGGTGGTGGACGGTGAGGTGATCCTGTTCGATTTGATCGACGCCTCAGGCGACGACGTCAACGTGGCCGAGACACAGGCCGTCGGCACGCGTTCGTCGGCGCTCAACCTGCCGGCGTTCGCCCTCTTCCCGAAGACCGACAGCGTCGGCCCGCTGGGGGAGATGGCCAACCAGGTTATGAGCTGGCTGGTGGCCCGCTTCGGCGACCCGGTCGAGTTCCCGCAGGTGCCCGAGTTCGGCCAGCGTTACTTCGTCAGCTCGCGCGATCCCGAGGGCACGCGGCGTTTTCTCGATGAAAGCCGGCTGCGCCGCCTGGCCTCGACGCGTTTGCTCGCGATCCGCGCCGGCGGCGACCTCTTCACGGTCTCGCGGATCGATCGGGCTGCCGCACCCGATCGGCCCGAAACCATCGGCCAACGGCTCCAGGATGCACATTTCGTCTACACCGTCTTCCTCGATTGACTGACGGGATCCACCCATCCGGAATGCAAACGGGCGCACCCAAAGGGTGCGCCCGTTTGCATGGTCTGGTGAGGCGCCGGTGAGATTCGAACCCACGTATAAGGGTTTTGCAGACCCTTGCCTTACCACTTGGCGACGGCGCCATTTTTCAACGAAACAGGTGGCCCACGGGCCACCTGTCAGAGCGGGCGATGGGACTCGAACCCACGACCTTCTCCTTGGCAAGGAGGTGTTCTACCAACTGAACTACGCCCGCATGGTGCCGAGACCCAGGATTGAACTGGGGACACCGCGATTTTCAGTCGCGTGCTCTACCAACTGAGCTATCTCGGCGACTTTCCCCTGGCGAGCACGCCGGGTCTCGATAGCCCTGAGAGTCTATCGAATTTTAGCAAGAGTGTCAAGGGAGGCGGATTCGAAGAGGGAAGAGTGAGGAGCGTACTTTGCTGCACGGCAGCGTTCCCTCCTCCCTCTTCCCTCTTCGCCCCTCCCTCCTCGCTTCACGCACTCACGGCGTATACCCGACAGGGCGCATCGTCGAGGACGAGGTCGCGTTCGAACCGCAAGCCCGCGCGCTCGGCCGTGCGGACCGAGGCCAGGTTGTCGGCATCGATCAGGGCGATCAGGCGCTTGAGGCCGAGCCGGTCGAAGCCATAGCGCACCAGGCCACGCGCAACTTCGGAACCAAGACCCTGGCGCCAATAGGGTCGGCCCAGCAAATAGGCGATCTCGATCTCAAGCCGGCCCTCGATCATCCAGGGCAGCAGGCCGCAACGCCCGATGAAGGCCCCGGTCGGCTTGTGGATCGTGGCCCACAGGCCCAGCTCCGGATGGCGCGGGTGCCCGTTGAGAAACCACTCCAGCTCAGCGCGGGTGCTCTTCAGATCCAGCGTGCCCTCCGGGAAGTAGCGTCGGATCTCGGGATCGCGATAGAGTTCGTAGAGCGCGTCGAGGTCCTCGATCACCAGGCGGCGGAGCACGAGACGCTCAGTTTCGAAAATGATCATAGTCGAGTGATCATAGCGCGTCTTTCGCTCTGACTATAATCAGTCCGATGTCCGGTGAACACCTCCTCCTGATCGACGACGAAGCCCACATTCTGGAACTGGCCCGCCTCTACCTGGAGCGCGACGGATTCCAGATCGCGACCGCGTCCACCGGCCCGGCCGGGCTCGAGGCCGCGCTGGCTCAGCCGCCGGACCTGGTGGTGCTGGACGTGATGCTCCCCGGCCTGGACGGCTTCGAGGTCTGTCGGCGGCTGCGGGCCCGCAGCGATGTCCCGATCATCATGCTCACCGCCCGCGACGATGACCTCGACAAGATCCTGGGCCTCGAACTCGGCGCCGACGACTACCTGACCAAGCCGTTCAACCCGCGCGAGCTGACGGCCCGTGTCAAGGCGATCCTGCGCCGTCAGGAGCGCGCGCACCCCACCGCCCAGCCCGCGTCCGGGGCGCTGACGGTCGGCGATGTGGTCATCGACAGCGCCGGTCGCACCGTTCGCGTCGGCGGCCGGCCGGTCACCCTGCGCGTCAAGGAGTTCGACGTCCTGCTCGCGTTGGCCCAACACCGCGACACGGTGCTTAGCCGCGACCAGCTGCTCGACCTGGCCTGGGGCATCGAGTTCTTCACCCAGACCCGGACCGTCGACGTGCATGTGGCCCAGGTGCGCAAGGCACTGGCGGGCAGCAGCTCGGTGCGGATCGAAACCGTCACCGGCATCGGCTACAAGCTCACGATCTCCTGAATCCACATGTTGAACTCCATCCGCGGGCGCATCTTCTCGGCTTCGCTCCTGGCGATCAGCGTCGTGGCGATCGGCGTGACGCTGGCGTTGCTGGCTTTTCTGCGGAACAGCCCGATGGTCGAGCGGCCGGCGCTGTCGGCCCTGGCCCGTGTGTCGCGCGCCCTGGGTCAGCTCGATCCTCCGCCCGCCACGAACGATCCAGATCGGCTCGAGCGCTATGTGACCCGGGCGGCCGAAGCCTACGGGTTGCGTGTCGTCATCGCAGATGAGGACGGTCAGGTGTTGGCGGATTCGGATCCGGCCGGCGATCTGGCGATCAGGCTGGATGCGTTGGCCGAGGCGGAAGGCCTGGATGACACGGCGTTCGGGCTGCGCTTCGGGCGCGGCCGCGATGCCGAGGGTCGGCAGTGGCAATACAGCGTGCGGGCGCTATCGGATGGGCGTTTGCTGGCGATCGCGGTGATCATCAATCCGCGGACGGCGTTGGGGCTCTTCCTTCAGGATCTGTTCTGGCCGTTGTTGGGAGCGGCCGCGGTCGGGGCGGTGCTGGCCTTGCTCCTGGCGACCTGGTTGTCACGCTCGTTGGGCGGGCGGCTGAGCCAGATGGCCGCCGCGGCCGGGCGCATTGCGCAGGGCGACTACGCCCAACGCGTCTCGCGCGGCGGGCCGCGCGAGATCGACGAACTGGCCGGCGCGCTCAACACCATGGCGGCTTCGGTCCAGGCCGCGCAACAGACCCAGCGCGACTTTCTGGCCAACGTCTCGCACGATCTTAAAACGCCCCTGACCTCGATCCGTGGTTTCGCCCAGGCGATCGAGGAGGGCGCCGTCGAAAAACCCGCGGACATCCAGCGCGCGGCGACCGTGATCCGCGAGGAGTCCGAACGCTTGACCCGTCTGGTGGCCGACCTGCTCGATCTGGCCAGGCTCGAGTCTGAAACGGCCCCGGCGCGCGGTGAGCCGGTCGACCTGGCCGGGTTGGTCGGCGCGCTGGCCGAACGGCTGGCGCCGCGCGCGGTCGAGAAGGGCATTCAGTGGGAAGTGGGGCGGCCTTTGCCGGCAGCGCGCGTGCAGGGCAACGCCGATCGGCTGGCGCAAGTGATTCAGAACCTGCTCGACAACGCGCTCAAGTACACGCCGGCCGGCGGCGTCGTGCGGATCGGTCTGATTGTCGCGCAGGGGCGGGTGACATTCACGGTGGCCGACAGCGGGCCGGGTATTCCAGCCGAGGATCTGGGCCGGATCTTCGAGCGCTTCTATCAGGTGGATCGGGCGCGCGGCCGATCAGCCGAGGCAACCGGCGTCGGGTTGGGACTGGCGATCGTCAAGGAGATCGTCACGCGCCACGGCGGCACGATCCGGGCCGAGAGCGTGATCGGGATCGGCACCCGCTTTGTCGTGGAGATCCCGGCGGCCTAAGCCTGCTTCAACTCAGCCAGCTGGCTCTCGAGCGCGTTTCGGCGGTCGTCGGCAGCCTGCTGCGCGTCATCCCACAGGCTCTCGAACCAATCGCGCACCGTGGTCTGGAGCTCGTTGCCGGAGGACGGCGTGAGCAGCAGGGCGGCGGCGACCCCGACAGCTGCGCCACAGGCGGCGCCTGAAAGAAAAGCGATCATGCGGTTCATGTGGATCCCCGGTGGGGCGCTGGCCCCGGCTTGATGGCGTCTGGTTTGCCGCGTTTTCGAGCCCATCGCGGTCGATCCCTTCATTATCGCACGACTCAATCGTCGTCAAAGTGTCGTTATAATGACAGTACCCATTCGTCTGCTGTCGGAGACACCCCATGCTTGCTCCTTTGCCCGTCGACATCCATGAATTCATGCGCTGGTCTTGGGATGAGATCAACCCCTACTATGACGAGCTCAAGGCGCGGGTTTTGACGGCGGACACCGTGACGACCTGGCTCGCCGATTGGACGGCCCTGGCGCGCCGATTGAGCGAGACCCGCCAGCGCCTGTACGTGGCCACCACGATCAACATCGCCGATCGCGTGGCGGAGGATGCCTACAACCGCTTCCTCGACGACATCTACGCCAAACTCGAGGCCGCGCATCAGGCGCTCAAGGAGAAGCTGCTGGCCAGCGGCCTCGAGCCGACCGGGTTCGAGGTGCAGCTGCGCAACATGCACGCCGATGCCGATCTGTTCCGCGACAGCAATCTGCCGTTGCTGGTCGAAGAGTACAAGCTGGTCCGCGAGCAGGAGAAGATTCAGGGCGCTCAGTCGGTGACCTGGCAGGGCGAAGAACTCACCCTGGTGCAGATGCTGCCCCGGTTCCAGAGCACACCGCGCGAGGATCGCGAGCAGATGTGGCGTCTGGTCTTTGCGCGCTGGCTGCAGGATCGCACAGCGCTCAATGAGCTGTGGGCGCAGATGTACGGTCTGCGCGGCCGGATCGCGGCCAACGCCGGCAAGCCCGATTACCGCGCTTACATCTGGCAGAAGAACTACCGCTTCGATTACAGCCCGGACGACTGTCTGCGTTTTGCGGACGCGATCGAGGCCGCGGTCGTCCCGGCGGCCCGGCGCGTATACGCCCGGCATCGCGCTCGATTGGGTGTGGATACCCTCCGGCCGTGGGACCTCGGCGACGGCTGGTTCGGCCGCCCGGTCGAGTCGGGCGGCCGGGCACCGCTTAAGCCTTTCAGCGACGTCAATGAATTGATCGCCCGAACCGGCGACATCCTGAGGCGGGTCGACCCGACTCTGGGCGGTTACTACGCGGACATGCGGGCCGCCGGTTTGCTCGACCTCGACAACCGCAAGAACAAGTCGCCGGGCGGCTTCTGCACCGATTACTCGTACACGGGCCGGCCGTTCATCTTCATGAACGCCGTCGGCGTGCACGACGACGTGCAAACGCTGCTGCACGAGAGCGGCCACGCCTTCCATGTGTACGAGACAGTCGGCCTGCCGTACTTCCAACAGCAGGACGTGACCATGGAGATCGCCGAGGTCGCGTCGATGAGCATGGAGCTACTGGCGGCGCCCTATCTCACCACCGCCGATGGCGGCTTTTACGATGGGGGCGAGTCGGCTCGGGCGCGGACCGAGCATCTCGAGGGCATGCTGCTCTTCTGGCCGTTTATGGCCGTCGTCGACGGCTTTCAACACTGGGCTTATACCCATCCGCAGGCTGCCGTTGTGCCGGAGGCCTGCGATGCCACCTGGGCCGGATTGTGGGCCCGCTTCATCCCCGACGTCGACTTCTCAGGCCTCGAAGACGTGTGCGCGACCGGATGGCAACGTAAACTGCACATCTTCCAGTTTCCGTTCTATTACATTGAGTACGGCCTCGCGCAGCTCGGAGCCGCCCAGGTCTGGGCCAACAGCCTCACTGATCCGTCCGGCGCGTTGGCCGCCTATCGACGCGCATTGTCGTTGGGCGCCACACGCCCGCTGCCCGAGCTGTATGCCGCGGCCGGCGCGCGTCTGGCTTTCGATGCCGAGACGCTCGGCCGCTCTGTAGCCGTGATCGAACAGACCCTGGGTCAGCTGGCGGAATAAGCCTCTCCAGCTGATCGATGGATCGCCGATTCAGGCGCTGGCGCTGTCGTTGACAGCCCTGTCGCAAGAGGGACCTATGCGCGAGATATTGACCGATCGACTGAAACGGTTGCAGGCTGCCCTGGCGGAGTCGCGATTGCGCGCGCTGTCAGTGGTTGCTGGACCGAATTTCTACTATCTGACCGGCCTCTCGTTTCACCTCAGCGAACGACCCACAATCGGCTATTTCCCGGCCGATGGCGACCCGGTATTCGTGGTGCCCGCGCTCGAGGAGACCAAGCTCACCGGCGCCGATCTCCCTTTCGGCTTTCAATACGCGACCTACACCGATAGCGAAGGGCCCGATGCCGCCTTCGCGCGCGCCGCGGAGCTGCTGGTGGCCACCGGGGTCGGTGAAGGCGCGCGCCTCGGCGTCGAAATGCGCCGGATGCGCGTGATGGAACTGCGGTTGATCGAGGAGTCGCTGCACTCCCAGATCGCGGCGGCTGAGGAAGTGCTGGCCGGGTTGCGCGCTGTCAAGGATCCGGCTGAGCTCGGCCATATGCGCGCGGCTGTGGCCATCGCCCAGGCGGCGCTGACGGCGACCCTGCCGCATATCCGGGTCGGCATGACCGAGCGCGAGCTGGCCGCCGAGTTGACGGCCCAGACCCTGCGGGCCGGCTCGGATCCCGAACTGCCGTTCGCGCCGATCGTGGCCAGCGGCCCGAACTCGTCTCTGCCGCATGCCTTCCCGACCGAGCGGCGCCTGGCGCCGGGCGACCTGTTGACCCTCGACTGGGGCGCGGCGTCGCACGGCTACATGGCCGACCTGACCCGCACCTACGCGGTCGCCGAGTTGCCGACGGTCGAACTGCAACGCATCTACGGCCTGGTGCAGGGCGCGAACGCCGCCGGCGTGGCGGCAGCCCGACCGGGCGTGGCCTGCGCCGACGTCGACGCCGCCGCCCGGCGCGTGATCGCCGACGGCGGCTATGGCGAGTATTTCGTTCATCGCGTCGGCCACGGCCTCGGCCTCGAGGGCCATGAAGATCCATCGATGCATGGGCGCAACGACACGCCGCTGGCCCTGGGCATGACCTTCACCGTCGAGCCCGGCATCTACCTGCCCGAGAAGGGTGGGGTGCGCATCGAAGACGACGTGGTGGTCGGCGCCGACGGCGGGATCTCGCTCAGCGATCTCGACCGTGACCTCCGTGTCGTGGCCTGAGCGGCTGCGTGGACTTCTGCGAGCGGGCGGGGTCGGGCGTTGGCTCGGCCTCGTTCCGCTCGTCGTCTTTTTCTGCCTCGCCGTTTTCGATCTGACCCGGCTCCCGCTCTGGTGGGACGAAGGCGGCAGCCTCGATTTCCTCGATCGCCCGTTGACTGCCATCGCCGCGCTCGATACTCATCCGCCCGGCTATCACCTCGTCCTGCTGGCCTGGACCAGCATCATGGGCCGCTCACCCTTCGCTATTCGCGTGCTCTCGGCCTTGATCGGCGGGCTGGCCGTGGCAGCCTTTGGGTGGGCGCTGCCGCGGCTGTTGATCGTGGCTCGCGGGCCGCAGACCAAGGCCAGCCCACCGATCGGTATCGAACGCCGGTCGACCGGGGCGGCTCGCGGTCAGCTGGCCGCCGTCGCGGCGACGCTGCTCGCCGGCTCGCCCTTCCTGCTGCATCACGCGCGCGAGGCGCGGATGTATGCGCTCGCGGTCGGGTTGGCTGCGCTCAGCCTGGGGCTGCTGGTGCCGCTGTTGGCGGATCGGAAACCGCGACTGCGGACCTGGATCGGCTACACCCTGACGCTGGCTGCGGGTGTGCACGTGCACCTCGGCTTCGCGGCCGTGATCGCGGCCGAGGCCCTGGGCGCTGCCCTGAGCCTGCGCCGGTGGCCGGGCCGCTGGCGGGCCTGGCTGGGCGTATCCCTGGGACTGGCGGCCGCGTGTCTGCCCTGGGCGCTGATGCTTGTCAGCGAGCGCGCGGTGGTGCTGAGTGACACGCGGCTCGAGGCCGGCGCGCGCGTGGACGTCGTCGCGGCGGCGCTCGAGGTGGCGCGCCAGATCACGGCCGGGCCGGCTGCTGACCGAACCGGATGGGGCTGGGCGCCTCTGGCGTTGCTGGGCGGGCTGGCCATCATCGGGGCCTGGCGCCTGCGTGGTCGCGCCCCCGAGGCCGTCACGTTGTTGGGCCTGGCGGCGCTGGGCATCGCCGGCGCGGCGCGGATCAACTACGGGCTTGAAGGCGAGCTGGCGGTGGCGGCCCGCCTGGGCTTTGCGGCCTTGCCCGGTTTGCTCGGACTGGCCGTCGTGGGCGCATGGGGGCTGGTCCGGCACTGGCGGATCGCGCTGCTGGCCCTGAGCGTGCTGGTGAGTGGGCCGGGTCTGTGGCAGGTCCTCACGCAACCGATCGAT
>JAEURK010000024.1 GCA_016789175.1 Anaerolineales bacterium | reverse complement strand
TAGGCGCGCATCAGGCTTGTCGGATCCGGGTGATTGGTTGCCGAAAAGAAGACGATGTCCGCGGCGGCGACGAAATCGGCGCGATAGGGATCATCGGCGGCTACCACGTCCTGCAAATCCACAGCGATCGGCAGGCCGAGTTCGCGCAGGAGCGGCAGGAGCTGCCGCGCCCAGTTCGGGATATTGACGTGTGCCAGCCGGGCCCCGGACAGGATCGGGCGCAGGGCCGCCAGGTCCGGTGTCAGCGTCATGTGGCCCATGCCGTCGTAGAAGTTCTTGCGGCGCCCGTCCGGGAAGACCAGGTTGATGCTGCGGGCCGTGCCCTGCGGATCCGGGAAGACTCCGCGCAGGTCGACACCATCCTGAGCGAGTTGCGTACGGACCTGTGCGCCGGCGCCATCGTCGCCCAACGCGCCGATGAAGGCCGTGGCGTAGCCGAGGGCGGCATACCCACGGCTGGCATAGCCCCCGGCCTGACCGACCGCGTCGCGGTTGGTGGTGAAGTTGGCCTCGACCGATTCGTCGACCCGATCGCCGTGCAGGTAGACGCAGGTATCGACCCCGGCATTACCGATCACGACGACGTCCATCAGGCGCTCCACCAGGCGGTCAGCAGCCAGGCCAGCAGGATCAGGCCGGCCAACCCGGCCAGCACCGGCCGCGGATCGAGGGTCGGGCGCTTTTGCGCGATCGTCACTGTCGTCTGTCGCAGGCTGGCGATCACGCGCCGGCTGATGTACAGCTGAATGTGCAGCCAGGCGATGTACAACAACAACAGTCCGACGATCATGGCGAGCAGCGTGCCCACGGAACCCTCCGTTGGGTGACCGGCGCTCAGCGAGCGCTGGGATGGGGCGATTGCCGGTATGGCGCAGCGTCCAATCGCCCTGTCACTCAATCACTCAATCGTCCAATCACTTCGACGCCGTTGCTGGCCAGGTTGTGCAGGAAGACGCGATGCACGAGTGCGGCCGGGTGCGGCTGGATACCGAGTTCGAGCGCGATCGAGAGCGGCGTGTCGTAGGTGTCGACGCACTCGACCGGCAGGATCACGCGATCGCGGCGCTGGCCGGCGTTGGCACGCAGCCGCAGGCTCATCGCCAGTTGATACGTGCACAGGTCGGTGCAGTCGCCCACCACGATAAACGTGTCGAGGGCCGGATGCGCTTCCAGCCAACCTGCGAAACCGGTGCCGATGGTCGAGCTGATCGAGTTCTTGGCGAAGCGTTGCATCAATCCGTAGAAGGGCAGGGCCTTGAATTCGGGGACGGCCTCGCTCTCGGCCGTGCCGCGCACGCAGTGCGGCGGGTAACTGCCGAACTCGACCGCCGCAGGGTCATGCGTGTCTTGTGTGAGCACGAAATCGCGCACACCCAGGGCGTAGGCGGCGGTCAGCAGACGCGTGATCGGGGCGATGATGGCTTTCACCCGATCGGAGGCCAGCGGCCCGGCGTGACAGAAGCCGTTGATCACATCGACCGAGATCACGGCTGTGCGGGCCGGATCGACCACCACGTCCGGCAGGGATTTGCTCGGCAGACCGGCTTCCCAATCGGCGAGCCAGGCCAGGTACGGGGTGCTCTCGGCGATCAGTGTCGGGGCGTCCATGTTGGGCTCCTGTTAGTGTTGCATTTACACTAAATATCTGGCAAAAGAAAGGCGTTGTGCGCCTTTAGTGTTGATATTACCCTAAAGTTGCCGGTTGTCAAGTAGGAGGTTCGGGGCGGCGCGCGTCGGTCGGCCATCTGTGGTTGAGGGCCTATCGGCTGACAGCCTCAGGGGAACAATCGGCGCGCCTTGACTTCCTTGATGGCGTCGCGGCGATAGCGATGGAGGCGGGCGGGGCGGCCCTGCCCCTCGGATTTAAAGCGCGGCAGTTCTTCGAGCACATTGGCCTCGGCGATGCGGCGCCGGAAGTTGCGTTTATCGAGGGTCTCGCCCAACACGATCTCGTACGCGGTCTGCAGCTCGCTGAGCGTGAACTCGTCGGGCAGCAGCTCGAAACCGACGGCCGTGTACTCGAGCTTGTTGCGCAGGCGTTGGAGCGCGTAGTGCACGATCTCGGCGTGATCGAAGGCCAGGCCGGGCAGGCTCTGGACCGGGAACCAGCGCGCCGCCGCGGCGTCGTCGCCGGCCTGCACGGCCACGGTCTCGGGCACCAGCGCGACGTAGGCGACGGTCACCGTCCAACCGCGCGGGTCGCGTTTGGGATCACCAAAGGTGAAGAGCTGCTCGAGGTACAAACCGCGCATGCCGGTTTCCTCGGCCAGCTCGCGTCGCGCGGCCTGCTCCAACGACTCGCCGGTTTGGACGAACCCGCCGGGCAAGGCCCAACGGCCTTTATACGGCGGCGAACCGCGTTGAATGAGAAGAACGTGCAGGGCCTGACGCTGCGCTTCGCCCACGCATTCGCGCAGGCTGAAGGCGACGACATCGGCGGTGAGAGCAGGGCGATCCGGTTCGAACGAGTACCCCATGTCGGGGGAGTATACATCTGGATGTCAGCGCGCGTCGTGGGCGGTGGTTTTCACGCGCCCACGACGCGCGCCGGCCCTTACGCCTTCTTCTGCTCGATCGGGCAGGTGCTGAAGCCGAACAGGGTGTAGAGCGGGCACCAGCCGAGCAGGCCGGTCGCGAGCGGGATCAGGCCGACCACGCCGAGGACCGTGCCCAGAACGCCGGGGACGATGCCTGTGAACCCGACGACGATCAGGGCCACGCCGGCGATGACGCGAATGATGCGATCCATGGAACCTTCGTTGACTTTGAACATGAGCTTGATCTCCTGGGTGCGATTGATGCGATCAGCGTACAGCGTCCCACGCCGGCGGTCTGTGACCTGGGTCACAGTTTGGGTCGAGAATGCAAAAGTGGGCGAATGCCTGGCGCAGCCAGGTATTCGCCCACTTTTGCATTCTCGCGTGATGCGACTATTCGCCGCCGAGTGGCTCGGCGATGGCCTGCAAGATGTCGGGTTTGAGCAGCTGTAACGCGCCGCGTTGGGTCGCCACCAGGCCGGCCTCGGCCCACACCCGCAGCTGGCGGCTGACCACCTCGCGGGCCGTGCCGACGGCGTCGGCCAGCTGTTGGTGGGTGGCGCTGATGTCGGGGCCACGCTCGATCAGGGCTTGCGCCAGGCGCTGCTCGACCGGCGCGAAGGCCACGCCCTCGACCAGGTTCATCAGGCGCGTCAGACGTCTCGAAAACAGGGCGAACATCGCGGCGCGGAAGGCCGGCGCCTCGTCCAGCAGGCGCTGAAACAGCGGGTACGGCACCCGCAGCCCGACGATGGGGCGGCGCGCCACGGCCCGGGCAGGGTAGGTGGCCTGGCCGAGGAGACAGTTGAGCGTCAACACACAGGTGTCGCCGGGTTGCAGCCGGTACAGGACGATCTCGCGCCCGTTGGCGCTCGGCCGGCTGACTTCGACTTCACCTTCCAGAAACAGAACAAAGGCAGTACAGGGCCCGTCCAGGTCGAAGAGGATCGCGCCGGGCGGCGCCTGGAAGGGTTGAACCTGCGCCCGAAATGGCTCGGCCAGGTTCGCCGGGAGTCCGCTCAGCGTCGGATACAGGGCCAGCAGGCGCTCATGGTCGCTGGCCGTAATCATGGGTCGCACTCAGTGGCGATGGAGTCGAGCAGGAGCGCAAACAGGCTGCGTGGATCGTACAACGGCCGAAAACCGCCCGCTACGACGGCGCGCGTCCCCGAGTCGATCGGCTCCGTGGCAGCCCAAGCCAGATCACCAAAAGAAAATTCGACCTCGACGGCTGCCGCCAGGGTGATGTGGCGCGACCAGACGGCGCCATAGTCGGCGTCGCGCCATCCGATGACGGGCAGCCCGACCAGGGCCCAGTCGATTTCGGTCAACCACGATCGGTCGCGGCGATAGTGCTCCGGGTCTCGGGCCAGCACGACCAGGTCGATGTCCGAATCCGGTCGGGCGGTGCCGCGGGCCCACGAGCCGACCAGCGCCAGCCCGACGATGTCGGGTTGGGTCGCGGCCCAGCCGGCGGCCACGCGCAGGATCGCGTCGGTAAGTTCGGCGCCGCTAAGCATCGCTGGCGAGTACGTCGGTTGGAAGGTCCAGCCGCATGGCGGTCAGAAGCTGGTCGACCTGCGCGACCGAGGTGGCGGACGCGATCGGGGCCGTGATGCCGGGCTGAGCGATCAGCCAGGCGACGGCGATCTGACCGGGTGTCACGCCGCGCGCGCGAGCGACGGCCTCGACCTGCGCCAGAACGACGAAGGCCTTGTCGTTGAAGTAGTTGCGCTGCACGCCGGCAGCGCGAGCGGTGTCGGGGATCGGTCCGTTCGGCTGATACTTGCCCGTCAGGAAGCCGGACGCCAGGGCGTAGTAAGGGATCACACCGACTTCTTCGGCCCGGCAGAGCGGCCCCAACTCGGCCTCAAAGTCGCGATCGATGGCGTTGTAACGCGGTTGCAGGCACTCGTAGCGCGGCAGGCCGTGCGCGGCGCTGACCGTCAGCGATTCACGCAGTCGCGCGGCCGTGTAATTCGAGGCGCCGATCGCGCGAACCTTGCCGGCGTGGATCAGGTCGTCGAAGGCCCGCAGGGTTTCCTCGAGCGGCGTCTCGGCATCGTCGATGTGGGCCTGATACAGGTCGATGAAATCCGTCTGCAGGCGGCGCAGCGATTCCTCGACTGCGCGGGCGATGTGCGCGGCGCGCAGCCCCTGGCCGTACGGCAGCTTGTTGCCGACCTTGGTCGCGATCACAACCCGGTCGCGGTTGCCGCGCGCCTTCAGCCATTTGCCGAGGATGGCCTCGCTTTCGCCGCCCTGGTTACCGGGCGCCCAGGCCGAGTACACATCGGCCGTGTCAATGAAGTCGCCGCCGCCGGCCACGAAGGCGTCGAGCACGGCGAACGACGCCGCTTCAGCGATGGTCCAACCAAAGACGTTGCCGCCCAAGCACAGTGGGTTGACTGCGATCGAAGTTCGTCCAATGAGGCGTTTCATGCCGCAAATTGTACTTGACGCCCGCCGTCCGTGGTCAGCCCGGTTGGGAGAAGAATGGCGAAAGCCGAGTGGGTGCGCGGGTCGGGGCGGAGCCTCGATCCGCGCACCCACTCGGCTTTCGCCCAACGTCCTGCTGGTGAGCAGTCACCCATGACACGACGGATGTACAGGTTCCAATCCGCGTCAATCGAGACTTTCGCGGCCAGATTCTGAGCCTGACAGCGCGCCCGTGCCCACGGCCCTGCATCAACGGCCTGTCGCATGGCCAGGCGGGTACAATCCGGGTTGATGTTCAACACACTTGCGGCGCAGGTCGAATCCCGGCCGGTGATGCGCCATCTCTTTTTTCTGGCCTGTACGCTGGCCACGCTCGCGATCCTGGGCTACTACTTCGGGACGTTCGACCAGTACGCGCACATCCCCTTCCTCAAGAAGTACGCGGACCCGACGCTCTTTCCGAACGATCCCTTCCTCGAGTTGCGCAACGAGAACTACTCGTATTTCTGGCTGGCCTTTGTGCCGGCGGTGCGCGCGGGCGTGCTCGAGCCGGTGATGTTCGTGGTTTACGTTGCCGTGACCTATGCCAGCTTCTGGCTCCTGTGGAAACTGAGCATGGAGCTCTTCGCCAGCCCGCGCGCGGCTTTGCTGAGCACGATCGCGTTTGTGGTGCCGCATTTGGGCTTCGGCGGTTTCCCGATTTTCGAGTGGAGCCTGCTCAATCGCATCTTCGCTTTGCCGTTCGCGCTGGGCGCGGTGCTGCTCTATCTGCGCGGCCGGCCGTTGTGGGCCTGGCTGGTGATCGGCGCGCTGTTCAACGTGCATGTGATCACCATGCTCTTCGTCGCGGCCATGTTCGGGGTCGATCAGCTGGCACGTCTCATTCAGACGCGTTTCGAGCGACGCCGGTTGTTGGAGACGCTGGGCAGCTGGGTGATCTTCGTGGCGGCCGCCAGCCCGGTCTTGATCTGGCGCCTGACCAGCCCGGCCGCCAAGGTGCCGAACAACCCCGAGTGGTTCGACGTGGTCGTGCGCGGGTCGTTGGCAAATCTGTTCGAAATCGTGTCACCGGTACCGCACATCCTGTTCGTCAGCGCCTGCGGCTTGAGCACGGCGGTGCTATTTGTGATCGCCTGGCGTCGTACGCCGACGCGCACCAGCGAACTGCAGCACACGATCGGGCGCATGAACCTCGCGGCCGGTCTGATTGTGGCCGTGCAGGCGCTCACGGCTCTGGTCTATCCGATCGACCTCATCAACCAGCTTCAGGTGATCCGGGCCGGCATGTGGCTCAACATCTTTGCGCATCTGTGGTTTGCGCGTTATCTGATCGAGCGCCTCGAGATGCTTCCCGGGGACAAACGCCTGTTCTGGCTGCGCGCGCTCTATGTGGCCTCGCCGTTGCCGATCGTGCCGGCTCTCGCCTGGGGGCTGGCGCGCCGCGTCCGCAATGCGACACTTGGGCTAAGCCTGATGGCGGTTGTCGCAGTCGGTCTGATCGGCGGGGCCCTGGTTGTGGTGCTGCCTTACGGCCTGTGGCGTCCGGGCTTTTACCCCTACGGCCCGACGACCGAATGGGAGGCGATCCAGCGTTGTGCGCGCGAACTGACCCCGAAGGACGCGCTCTTTATCACACCGCCCGAGAAGTGGAGCCTTTACGAGAGCGATTGGCGCACCTTCTCGGAGCGCTCGACGCTGGCCACCCACGACGAGCTGCTGATGATCGCGCTGGCGCCGATCCACTACGACACCTGGAAGGAACGCTTCACCCAAATCGCGCCCGGCGCGCTCGAACAATTCAACAGCGACTTCTTCGAGGCCCAGCGCGTGACCCGCGAGGCCTACAACGGCCTGAGCGCCGAGCAACTCCAATCGATCGCCGAGACATACGCCGTCAGCTACGTCGTCCGCGAGCAGCCGAATACGCTGCCCTGGGAGACGTTGCAGTGCGATAACGAGCAGTATGTGATCTATCGCGTGCCGTAGCGACGTCAGGCGTCGGGCTTCGATCCGATGCCGCTGGAGGCCGAGCCGGGACCTGAAGCCTGGCTGCCATGCTTATCCAACATCTTCGCCTCCTCGCCCGGGACCTCGAGGCCCAGCGCCGGTTCTATGCGGATGTCCTGGGGTTTGCGGTTGTCGCGTACACCGATCAGGCGCTGACGCTGCAGACCGGACCGTCGCGTCTGACGTTTGTGCCTGAGGCGCGGGTCGGCGCCGCACACGGCCCGTATCACTTCGCGTTCAACATCCCCTTCGACCAGGTCGACGCGGCCAAGGCCTGGGCGGCCGAGCGCATGCAATTGCTCGCGGATCGCGACGGCCGATCCGACTTCCGCAACGCGCTATTCGCGTCGCACGCGATCTACTTCAAGGATGCCGATGGCAACATCGGCGAGTTCATCGCCCGCCAACGCCGGCCGCTCTCGGACGGCACCGGGTTCGATGCGGCGACCGGCGTGCGCGGGATCAGCGAGATCGGCGTGGCCGTCCCGGCGGTGCCCGCCGCCCACGCGGCATACTCGGCTCAACTCGGGCCCTCACGCTACGGGGTTAACGCCGAGGCGGTGTTCGCGGCCGTCGGTGACGACGACGGCATGCTGATCCTCGTGCAACAGGGGCGGCTCTGGTTCCCAGACACCGGCATCCCGGCCCATCCGTTGTGGTTCGAAGCCGAATTGAGGACTGCCAGCGGGCCGTGGCGATTGACCGGGCCGGACGGGCGCGTCGATCCGGTTGTCGCTGGCGCATCCGGCGGCGACACCCCGCACTGACAACCGCCTCAAAGCCGATGCGCCAGGTCGGCGGCCAGTTGCATCAGCGCCAGACACTCCCCTTCACCATACTGGTGGCCGGCGCGCTGAACGTGCAGCCGCATTTGCGCCAGGCGCACGTGCGTGATCGCGTTCTGGCTCAAGCGTGTCGTCAACTCCGGCGCGAGCAGACGCGCCAGGCGCTCCGGGTTCCCGCGCGCAAAATGTGTGGCTGCGAGACCCGGATCCGGGACGGCGACCTCGCCGCCCGTGACGCCGTCCACGTGGTGGCTCCGCTTGCGGTCGGCGATCAGGCATTCACCCGCAACCGTAACCGGCACCCACGCAACCGTGTACGCATGGCTCATGCCGTTGCTGCCCATCTGATAGCGCGTCAGCGTGAGCGTGACGGTCAGACCGTCGATCGTGCCGGTCAGCGACGGATCCTGCAGGGCCGTCCCCGCGTTGAAGGTCAGGCCGTGGCTCTGCGCGATCGCG
>JAEURK010000437.1 GCA_016789175.1 Anaerolineales bacterium | reverse complement strand
AGATCGGACGCCTGCAGCTGGACCCGAACCGCATACACGCCGCCGCCGCAGTCGGACTGGTAGCCACGACAGTTTCGCAAGAAGACCCCGTTGGGGTTGCCAAGGCCGGTGTAATCCCCGCCCGTCAGCGTCAGACCGGTGAGCGTAACGACCTCCGTGCCCGTACCGAAGATCGTCACGCCGCGCCCGGCCCCGCCGGCGTCGAAGACCGTGGGGTTGGCGACGGCGTCCGCCGTGACCCAGTTGGAGACCGTATAGCCGCCGCTCACGGTCAGGGTTTTCGAAATGTACGCGATCTGCGTGAACGAATAGGGCACCGTGGTCGTGAATGCGATGAGGCTCACGCTGTCGTATGTGCCGGCCGCGATCTTGACGACGTCACCGGCGCCGGCTTCAACGATGGCATATTGCGGCGTGCGGCACGGCGAACTCGGACTGCTGCAGTCGGTGTCGTCGACACCGTCCACGGTGACATAGCGGGTGGTGCCCGCTGCGCGCGCCGATGGCGTCGGGCTCAGCGCCGAAAACACCAGGCCGGTCAGGATCGCGCCGAGCAGGAGGGCGATCCCCGATCGCCCGAGCCTCAACCAGATCATGCGTGTGCCTCCTCGAACCAGCTCACTGCGAGTCAATCACGACCACGATCCGTTGCGCCACCCACGGCAGCCGCGGCCAGAGGTCGAACAACACATCCGGCTCCACGTGCAGCGTGGGTTCACCCGCCAGGGCATAGCGCTCGCGCAAGGCTTCGGCGGCTTCGCTCACGGGCTTGCCGGCGACCAGGGCCCGGACGCCGCTGACCTCGATGACGGCCTCAGCCTGCCCGCTTACGCGCAGGACGAACGCGGCCCGACCGTCGCGCCAGGTGGTCTCGCGGCTGCGGCTGAAACTGAGTGGACCTTCCACCTGTCGGTAACCGGCCGGCACTTCGCGGGCCAGGGCGGCTGCGCCGGCCGCGCGCGCGTCGTCCTCGAAGATCGCCAAACCGCCGACGGAAAGCCGCAGCGTCAGCCCGAGCACGTCGGCGGTCTCGCCGAGGGCGTGGTCGTAGCTTTCGGTGAGCACGCCGCGACTGGCGATGGTCTCGGGCGGCAGGAATTCGCCGGGTTGCAGTTGCGCCGCGAGCGCCTCACGCGCCTCGGCCACCAGCTGCGCTTCGAGCTGAGCGCGCACACTGGCCTGATCGATCGCGGCAACCGCCGGACGTTGGGCCAGCGCACCGCCCAAGGTGGCGGCCGGGTTGGTCACCGCCAGCTGCAACCCCAACGGGCCGTCGATCGCGTTGATCTGGCCGGCCGAAACATTGCCGACCGGTCCGAGATCGATCGCGCGCACGTCGGCGTCGATCGTGGCGCCGATGCGGGCCGGGAGCGTTGCCGCGCGCAACGTGGTGAAGCGGGCCGAGCTGCCGCTGGTGGTGCGCACCTGGGTGTTGGCCGGGATCGTAAGCGCGACCCCGGTCAGGTTGGTGAACACCACGCGCCCGGTGGCTGCCGTGCTCGGCGCCTCGCGCTGGCCGGTCACCGGCGTATACCCGGTCGCCTGGACCTCCACACGCAGTGACCGGGCCGGGATCGTGCCGGTCGCGACATCGGCGACCAGCGCCGCTGGATCCGCCGTGAGCGTCACCTCGGTTTCGAGCGGCTGCAAGGCCGTCGGGAGGTGCACTGTGGCGACCGGCACCACGGCGACCAGCAGGGCCACAATCGCGGCCAGACCAGCCAGCAGGACCGGGACGCGCCAAAGATAGGAGCGGGCGGAGGGCAGGCTGAGCCGGGCCAGACGCTTGCGTTGCAGAGCGCGCAGTGCTTCGCGATCGAGCGGCTGGCTGCGGCGTTCGGGCGCCAGGCGCGGGATCCGGCTGCGCCAGCGGCGCCGGGCGTCGCGCACGTCACCGAACGCGGGCAGGCCGAGGCTCTGGGCATGTTCGCGCACGGCAGGATCCTCGGCGACGATGCCAAGCTGAGCGCCGAGCACATGGGCGTGACGATGCAGCAGCACCAGGTCGAGTTTGCGGCTCAGCACGCCGGGGCGCGACGGCCAGACGAGGACCAGACGCCGGGTCTGCGCCCACGCCATCTTGTCGCGCACGGAGTGGTAATCGTCGTGGGGGTCGATCTGGACGATCTGAGCCTTCACGCTGCGAAGTCTAGTTGAGGACGCATTTGGCGGCAAACGCCATCAGGGGGCGTATGCCTGGAGCGCCTGGGCGACTTCGCTCATGACAGCCGGCGCGAACATGCCGATCAGGCAGAACGGGAGCGCCGCCACAACCGCCGAGAGGATCAGGGCGACCACGGCCTTGAAGCCGTCGAGGTCCTGAGCCGCCTGGGTGGCCGTGATGCTGAGGACGACTTCGTAGATCACGAGCGCGATCCCGGCGACGACGTTGACGACCGGCACGAAGGCGACAACCGACGTCACAAGAGTCAGCGGTGCCTGCCAAGCCGCGGTCAGAAAGGCCTGGGCGCGTATGTCCAGGTTTCCGCCGACGATGACCGATGCGATCGCGACGGCGAGGCTGTTGAAGAGCAGCCCGAGCGCCGGCATGATCCAGATCGCGACGATGGCGCTGACGCTGGCGATCAGCAGTGTGTTGCGATCGAGTTGGCCCAGCAGCGCGCGCAGTTCGGGCTGCGTCCCAAACAAGATCCCAAATTGAACCAGCGTGGCGATCCCGCCACACAGTCCCATCCAGGTCATGGCGGCCAGGAGGGAGGGCGGGTTGTTGTCGAGGATCTCCTCGAAGTTGCTCTTGGTCGGGCCGAGCAAAGCCGACATCCAGATCTCGAAGAAGATCTGCCGGGGTTGCTCGCCGATCACGCGCCGGGCGCGGATCGGCCCGACCGGTTCGCCTTCGCGGGCTGCTCGTTCCTGGATCAGCTCCAGGGGGGTCTTGGGGACCACCGGCACATGGGTTTCGATGACGGGCGTCGGCTGGCCCAGCGCCGCCGCCACCCGCGGGCTCCTGGGGTGATGGCGAGTTGCATCCTGGCCGAGCGCGGCCCGCTCGGCGTCGTCATCGGTGAGCTCGAGCAACGCGACCCAGGACATCTCGTTAGCGGGATCGTTCTTGACGATGTGGCGCAACATGTGGCGCGCAGCCGAGGTCTGCCCGAGGTCCGACAGCGTCAGGGCGGCTTCCAGCGAGGGCGGCGCTTTGCGGGCGCGATCGATCACGGCCCGCAAGTCTTCGGTGTCGATCGGCGCGGGTTGGACGACCTCGGCGGCGTGCCCGTTCTCGTCCCAGCCGCTCCATTCTGCGTGCAGGGTCTCGCTATCGACCACGGCGGCTTCGCCATGATGCCAGACGGTCTCGGCCTCGGCCGGCGCCGGTTCGAGCATCAGGCGCGCGATCTCGTTAGCGGGGTTGATGCGCAGAGCCTGGTTCAGGCAATCGCGCTGCCGCTGCGGATCGGTCTGGGTCTCGGCCATCAGCACCCAGGCCTGATCATTGCGAGGCTGCTCCCTGAGCAGCCGGGCGAGGAGCTTCTCAGCGTGGGTTCGATCGCCGCGATCCAGCGCTTCCACGACAGACCGCAAAGGTTCTGGAGCTGTCATCGTTCACTCCCATGCGCTCAGCTCAGATTGCGCTCAGCGCCGGGGCTGGGTCGCTGGCGCAGCCGGAGTCTCCTCTGGAAGCTGTGCGATCGTGCCTGTGGCGCGGCCGGCGGCTTTTTGCACCATGGCGCTGCGCGGATGGTGCTTGAGCGCTTCCTGTGCCGTGCGGGCGCGCTCGGCATGATCCTCGATCATCTCGATCAGGCCCACCCAGGCCATCTCGTCGTGAGGCTGACGCTGGACGACTTTGCGCAGGATCTCGATCGCGACCACGCGTTCACCGATGTCGTACACCGACATGGCGGTCTCGAGGCTGGGCTTGCTCTGCCGGGCGTTCTTGATGAACTGCTCTTCCTCGGGTGTGCGCGGGCGGGGCGCTGCTGGTGCCGGGATCGGCGCCGTGGGTGGTTTGGGCCTGGGCGATTCCTCCGGATGCGACAGGGCGTCGGTGCCGCCCCACTCGACGTGGAGCGATTCCTCGCTGGCGGTGGCCGGGGTCTTGTGAGCCCAAGCGTTCGCATCGACGGGTTCGGGTTCGAGCAACAACCGCGCGATCTCGTTGTGCGGGTCGAGGGCCAGGGCGCGGTCGATGCATTCCTTCCGACGCCTGGGGTCGGTTTGGGCCTCGGCCATCAAGACCCAGGCCCGCACGTCCCGCGGGTTGGCCTTGAGGACCTCGGCCAGCAAGTGCTGGGCGCGGGAAAAGTCGCCCGCGTCGAGGGCCTGGATTGCTAGCTGAAGGGTGACTTTGTCCGTCATGTACCCACTCCCGAGTTGCACTGGACGCCATGCACAGACCGTGCCCGCTCACATAAATATCGACGGCGAGCCTTGCCAACTTAAGGGCCCGCGCGCCGACCACCCTCGAGAGAGACGGAAAAGTAGATAAAACTTGTTTGAAATCCAGTTAGGGCCACAAAAAAGCCGCTCAATCAGGACGACACAGGTCCTGATTGAGCGGCATTTGGTTGACGAGGGCGGGGCGCTTACTTAAGGCTACCGGCCACCAGGCCGCGGACCTGGGCCAGCGCTTCGCTGAGCCGGGAGGGGTCCTTGCCGCCGGCCTGCGCCAGGGTCGGCTTGCCGCCGCCGCTGCCGCCGATCACGCCCGCGATCTGGCGCACGATGGCGCCGGCGTTCAGGCCGCGCTTAACCAGGTCGTCGGTGATGCACGCGATCAGGGCCGGCTTGCCGTCCTTCACGGCCCCGAGCACTGCCACGCCCGACGGGACTTTCTGGCGGAAGCGATCGGCCATCTCGCGCAGGGTGTCGGCGTCGGCGTGCGCGATCTGGCCCGTCAGGACCGGCACGCCGGCGACCATGTCCATGTCGCCGAGCAGGCCGTCGAGGTCACGCAGCGCCAGTTCGCGCCGCAGTCGCGCGATCTCTTTTTGCTGCTGCTGACTCTCGTCCATCAGGCCGAGCACCTTGCGGTCAAGTTCGCCGGCCGTGGTCTTCAGATAGCTGGCGGCGTTGTCGAGCACGGTGATGCGCTGCTGGATGAGGTCGAGCGCGGCGCGACCGGTGACGGCTTCGATCCGCCGGATGCCGGCCGCCGCGGCCTCTTCGCTGACGATCAGGAAGGGCCCGATGTCCGCGGTCTCGGGCACGTGGGTGCCGCCGCACAGTTCATAGCTGAACGGCTCGGGCTCGCCGATCTTGACCGTGCGCACGACTTCGCCGTACTTCTCGCCGAAAAGCGCGGTCGCGCCTTCGCCGACGGCCTCTTCGCGCGGCTTATAGGCGATGTCGACCACGTAGTTGGCCAGCACCGCATCGTTGACCGAGCGGGTGACGGCCTCGATCTGCTCCTGGGTCAGCATGCCCTGGTGCGTGAAGTCGAAGCGCAGGCGATCGGGCGCGACCAGCGACCCCGCCTGGCGCACGTGCTCGCCGAGCACATAGCGCAGCTCGCTCTGGAGCAGGTGCGTGGCGGTGTGGTTGCGCATGATGTCCCAGCGCCGATCTTCGTCGATCTGGGCCGTGGCGACGTCACCGACTTTGGGCGTGCCGGCCGTCACGGTGCCAATGTGCACGATCACACCGGCCGCCGGCTTGCGCATGTCGTCGACGCGGATCTCCCAGACCGGCTCCTCACGATTTGGCGCGTACAGCGCGATCGTGCCGGTGTCGGCCACCTGGCCGCCGGACGAGACGTAGAAGCACGTGCGCGGCAGGATGACCTCGACCACGTCGCCGACGCGCGCGCTCGACACGCGCTGCCCGTCCTTGATCAACGCCAGCACCGGCTCCTCGAGTTGCGCGTCATAGTACGGGTCGTACTCGACGCCGTCGGGGCCTAGCTGGCCGTTGGCCTGCAGATCCTGGATGATCGGGCGGAAGATCCCGACGTCCTCGCCGCCCAACGGACCGACCTCGGTGCGCGAGGCCTCGGCGTGCTGGTCCTTGGCCTTATTGAACCCGTCTTCGTCGACGCTCAACCCGCGCTCGCGGGCGATGTCGCGCGTGATCTCGAGCGGCAGGCCGTAGGTGGCATACAGGTTGAACGCCGTCTCACCGTCGACGATCTTGCCGCCGCGCGTGGTGAGCTCGGTCAGATAGTTGTTCAGATTGGCAACGCCGACGTCGACGGTGCGCGCGAAGCGCTCCTCCTCTTGGGTCAGGGTGCGCTCGATCGTGGCCTGGTGCTTGGTCAGCTCGGGATACTGCGCGCCGTACATCTCGATCACGCGGTTCGCGACGCGGGCCAGGAAGGGTTCGCTGAAACCGAGCTTTCCGCCAAAGCGCGCTGCGCGGCGGATGATCATGCGGCAGACATAGTTCCGTCCCACGTTGCCGGGCACCACGCCGTCGGCGATCATGAACGCGGCCGCGCGGGCGTGGTCGGCGATGACGCGGTAGGCGATCAGGCCCGCCTTGCGTTCGGTCGGGCTGTGGCCGGCCAGCTCCTGAATTCGATCCAGGATCGGTGCAAACAGGTCGGTGTCGTACGAGTTGTCGACGCCCTGCAAGATCGCGGCGACGCGCTCGAGGCCGAGGCCGGTGTCGACGCCGGGCTTGGGCAGCATGGTGCGTTTGCCGTTGACGTCCTGGTTGTATTGCATGAACACCAGGTTCCAGATCTCGAGCATGCGGTTGTCGGGGTTGTCGTCGAGCTGGCGCGCCAACTCTTCGGCATCCGGTATGCCGAGCTCGGGATGCCAGTCGTAGTGCACCTCGGCGGTCGGCCCACACGGCCCGACGTCGGCCATCTGCCAGAAGTTGGTGCGATCGCCCAGCTTGGCCACGCGCTCGGCCGGGATCTTCAGATCCTCGGTCCAGATCTTGTAGGCCTCTTCGTCGTCCTTGTGCACCGTGAAGAACAGGCGCTCGAGCGGCAGGCCATAGACCTTGGTGCACAAGTCGTACGCAAACCGGCAGGCGTCCTTCTTGAAGTAATCGCCGAACGAGAAGTTGCCCATCATCTCGAAGAACGTATGGTGGCGCGGGCTTGGCCCGACGTTCTCGAGGTCGTTGTGCTTGCCGCTGACGCGCATGCACTTTTGAGCGGTGGTGGCGCGGGCGTACCCGCGCTTCTCGGTGCCCAGGAAGACATCTTTGAACTGCACCATGCCGGCGTTGGTGAACAGCAAGGTGGCATCGCCGCCCGGCACAAGCGGCGAGGACGGCACGATTTGGTGCCGCTGCTCCTCGAAGAACTCGAGGAAGGCCTGGCGCACTTCCGCGCCGGTCATCTTTTTCGATCCAGGCGTCGCGCTCTTGGGCGCGGCCGGTTTCTTAGTCATGCGGGTCTCCACGAACAAAGTCTGAACCGTCCATTATAGCGCGGCGGCAAAGGGAGATGTCGACGAAAGCGGGCCCGCGTGCACAGGCGCGTTGTCAGGCCCAGATCCTGGCCGCGCGGATTGCGCGGAGAGGAGCGGGACCGTTGCCGGCAGGGCTCCCGTTGTTCAAATCCGCGAAATCCGCAGCCAAATCACGCTAAACGGTCGTACCTGCGCCCAGGGCCACTACGGCCGCACACCCAGCGGTTTGATCAGGACCTCGAAGGGCTGCAACGGGCGATCCGCCACGCTGACCCGTCGCTCCTGGTCCGAGAAGTTCAGGGCCACGACGCAGGCGCTGCCGCTTTCGGGGTCAACCCGTTGAAAGACCAGGCAATCGTCGTGGTCGGCTTCAAGGACCTCGTAATCGCCGCGTTGCAGGGCCGACGTCGTGCGGCGCAGGTGCAGCAGATGCCGGTAGAAGTTGAGGAGCGAGTCGGGTTCATTGGTTTGGGTCGCCACATTGACGCCCTGCCGGGCGTCGGTGTTAACCGGCAACCAGGTCGCCACCCCGGCCGGGCTGAAGCCGGCGTTCGGTCCGTCAGACCACTGGAAAGGGCTGCGGCAGCGGTCGCGCGTGGTGGCGATCACGTCCGCGAGGGCCTCGGCCGGCGCCTGCCCCAGCCGCTCCGTCATCATGCGGTAGCGGTTGAGCGCGGCCGTGTCGCGCACCTGGTTCAGGGTCGTCAATTCGAGGTCGGTCATGCCGATCTCCTCGCCGTTGTAAAGGAAGGGCGTGCCCTTCAAAGTCAACAGCAGCGCGATGTGCAGACGCGCCAACTCGGCATTATGGGTGCCGTCGCCGTAGCGGCTCCACACCCGACGGCCGTCATGGTTCCCCAACGTGTTACAGGGCCAGGCGCCGGCAGGGAGTTCAGCCAGGCGCGCGGTCTGGTTGGCCCGGATGTGTGCGGGCGTCAGGCGCTCGGGCTGCATCAGCGGGAAGTTGAAGACCAGGTGCAGTTCGTTGTTGGCCGGGCCATGGTAGGCGACGTTCTCGTCCTCGCCGATCAACACCCGATCGCCCGGGTAGGTGTCGACCAGCGCGCGCAGCTCCTGCATCAACTCATGGACGCCTGGCTGTTGGAGCTGATGCTGAAGCAGTTCGCGATAGGCCTCGTGCGGGAGCAGGTTGGCGTCCAGGATCTCGTCGACCGGCGTCGGTAGCGTGTGATCGGGCAGATCGGGGTGCTCGAAGACGGTCGCGATCGCGTCCAGGCGGAAGCCATCGACGCCCAGGTCGAGCCAGAACCGCACCATGTCCCACATCGCCTGCTTGACCTCGGGATTGCGCCAGTTGAGGTCCGGCTGTTCTTTCAAGAAGGCATGGTAGTAGTACTGGTCCGTCACGGGATCATGGGTCCAGGCTGAGCCGCCAAAAATAGACGCCCAGTTGTTGGGTGGCCCGCCAGCTCGGCCATCGCGCCAGATGTACCAGTCACGCTTGGCAGCCGCCCGGCTGGCACGCGACTCGACAAACCACGCATGCTGGTCCGAGGTGTGATTGAGCACCAGGTCGAGCACAACCCGAATCCCCCGTGCATGAGCCGCGGCCAGAAAGGTCTTGAAGTCGTCCAGCGTTCCGTACTCAGAGGCCACGGCGCAGTAGTCCGTGATGTCGTAGCCGCAATCCAGGAACGGTGACGGATAGTGCGGTGAGAGCCAGATGGCGTCGATACCGAGATCCCGCAGATGCTCGAGCCGCGCCGTCATCCCTGCGAAGTCGCCGATGCCGTCGCCGTTGCCGTCGGCGAAACTGCGCGGGTAGATCTGGTAGAAGACGGCGGTTTGCCACCACATGTTCGCGTTCATCATGCTCCCTTGGGATGCCGAGGTCGTCGCGGGACGAAATGCATTTTAGCGTGTCTGGCAACGAACAGTGCTCCCCTCGACCGCTCACGCGCTGGGGGATTGCCGGTTCCGGCAGCCGAC
>JAEURK010000009.1 GCA_016789175.1 Anaerolineales bacterium | reverse complement strand
GGGGCACTCCCGGTGTCTTACATCGCAGCGCGCCACAGCGCTGGCGTGCGCCGTTTGTCTATGACGATATTCCGCGCGCTCAAGAACCCGGCCAACTCACGGATCGCGCCAGCCACCGCCGGGCCGGCCTCGCGGGGTGCCCCCGGCTCGGCATAAACCGCGTTGACGCGTAAGGTGCCGGTCTCGCGCTCGAACTGCGGGTCGATCCGCCCGATCAGGCGTTCGCCGTGCAGGATCGGGAGCACGTAGTACCCGAATTTACGCTTGGCGACCGGCACATAGATCTCGATCCGAAACTCGAAACCGAATAAGGCTTCGGTCCGGGCGCGGTCGGCGATCAGATTGTCGAAAGGCGAGAGCAGCACGGTTCGGGGCGCGACCCGCTCGTCGACCCACCCGACCTGGTCGGCGTGCAGCCACCACTCGCCCGACATCCCCGCGACCGTGACGGGTAGCACCCGGCCGGCCTTGCGGAGTTGCTGAAATGCCGCCGGATACTCGGGGTAGCGCCCGCGGACGAAGTGGTTTTGGATGTGGCGGGCCGTCGCCGGGCCGAGCGCGCGCAACGCATGCTCGATCGCCAGCGCCGTCGTCCGCCGTTCGCTATAGCGCTGGCGAGGCGCCCACTCCGGCAACACCCGCTCATTCAGATCCCATACCTTTTGCCCGCCCTGGCGGGCCGTCACCGTGATCGCGCCGCTCAACCAGAGATAGTCGAGCATCCGGCTGATGTTGCGCCCCGACGTCCAGCCGGTGCTGACCCAGGCTTCGGGATGCAGGCCATCCTCTTCGAGGTCGCGCGACAGGGTCGGCCCATGGCGCCGGATGTGCCCGAGGACATAGCGGCGCAATTTGTCGTTCTGAGCGGCCCAGACGCGGGTGCGATCACCCCACAGGCTTTTGCGCTTGAGATAGCCGCGCATGCGCTGAGCGTGGATGGGCAGGTCCTCGGTCAGCACCAGCGACGCGCAATGCGCCCAATACTCGAACATGTGGCGCTCGTCGTAGGCCACGCGGTCGTACACGGCCGGGTCGTATACCCCCACCCGGCTGAACATCACCAGGCGATGGCTGCGGGCGACCGTGCTGAGCGGGTCGAGCTGAATGCAACGCAACGCTCGGGCTGCCGCCAGGATGCCGTCGCGATCGGGCGCCGGGCGCTCGCCACTGAGGGCCTGCGCGCGCACCGCTAATCGGCGAGCTTCCATGAGTGTGAGGTGCAGGGATGACGTCATAGCGGTTGGGGTTCGGCTCAGCGCGGCATCGCCTGAACGCGGCGGTTGAGGTCGGCGGCCCTGGCCGTCGCGTTCTCAAGCGCGACGATGATGGCTTGATCCTGCTCAGCCGTAATCGTGCCGCCACCGCTGTCGCAGATCTGTTGCAGCGGCTGCACGGCCAGCACGATGTCGTTTACGATCACGCGGTATTCGTAGTACACGCCATACCATTCCGCCGGCACGTCGGTGAAGGCCACCTGCCCCACCACCGTGTCGATCCAGATGCCACGGAAGAAGCCGCAATCGCCGGTTGAGCCTTTGGAGACGATGATCTTAAAGCTGTACAGAAACTGAGCCCAGTTGGCATCTACCTCGCGCACTTCCTTGGCGAACTCGTTCACATCCCAGGTCATGATGGTCGAGTGCGGGAAGAACGGCGCCTGGACCGTGGCGCTCGGCGTAAAGGTCTGCGTCGGCGGCGGCAGGGTGCGGGTCAGCGTCGCCGTCGGCGTGGCCGTGTTCCTGGGTGTGGGCGTCTCGGTGCGCGTCGGTGATGCCGTCGTGGTGGCCGTTGCGGTCGCGGTCGGGCTGGCCGTCGACGTCGGCGTCGCAGTGGGCGACGAGGTCGGCGTCGGTGTCCAGGCCGCAGCCGTGTTGGTCGCGGCCTCGCGGGTCGCCTGAGCCAGCTGCTCGGGCGATGGTGCGCAGGCCGCGGCTGTCAGGCTCAATGCGCATACAAGTTGCAGCAAATGTATTCGATCCATCTCCCCAACCTTACTCAGAGCCAAACAAGGCCTTCGCATCCCGCTCGCGCTTCTCGGCCTTCTGGGCCGGCGTGCCGCCACGGAGCGCGTTGACCAGCGCGGCGTCGTAGTCGCGCGTGCGCACAACGACCGGCATCGGCACCGCGTGGCCCAGGATCAGGGCCTGCTGCTGGGTGTCGAGCCGGGCCAGCACCTGCCGCAGCTGCGTGGCGCCGCTTACGCCCGAGAACACGGCCCGGATGTCGGCCTCGTTGTCGAGCAGACAGGTGACGCGCGTGCCGATCTGGCTCATGACCTCGTCGTCGATGCCGCTCGGGCGCTGGTCGATGATCAGCAGCGTGACGTTGTACTTGCGCAGCTCGCGCGCGATCGTGCCGAAGATGGTATGGCCCGCGATCGCGGGATCCAGGAACTTGTGCGCCTCCTCGATCACGATCATCAGCGGGCGCGGGTCCGCCGCCAGCTGCCCGACGGCCCGGTTCTTCTGCTCGACATAGCGGGCGTGGATCCGGCGCGTCAGGTAGTTGGCCACCAACACGTAGGCGGCCAGGGTGTTGCCGAAGTTGCCGAACTCGAGCACCACGCTGGTGCCGCGGTTGAGCCGCAGGAAGATCTCCTCGACCAGGTCGTCGCTCGGGGTCTGGGCGGTGAGGAAGTCGAAGCGCCGGAAGAGCTCGAACTTGCGCTGGATGGCACGCAGCGTGCCGGATTGGATCCGCTCTTCGTCCTCGATCT
>JAEURK010000444.1 GCA_016789175.1 Anaerolineales bacterium | reverse complement strand
GCAGGCGGCGACGGGACCGGCCCTGGCACCGGGCAGACCGCGTGCGATCACCCATACTTCCCGATGCGGACGGGCGCCAGCTGGACCTACGATTTTGTGTCCCCGGACTTTTCCGGGAGCTACACGATGGTGATCGATTCGTTGACCGGCGACACCGAGTCGGCCCAGGCCACGATGACGATGACCTTCGCCGAGATGGTCATCACGTACAACTGGACCTGCACGCGCGCGGGCGGCCTGCAGTCGCTCGACTACGCCATGGGTTCCTTTGGCGGCGGGATGACCGCCAGCAATATCACCGGCGACGGGTCGTTCCTGCTTCCCGCCGACCAGCTGGTGACCAACGCTACCTGGACCTATAACAGCTCCGGCGAGGTCGTGGTCGAGGCCGGCGGCACGTCCATGTCTGGGTCAAACACCTCGTCCACGACGAACACGGTGGCCGGGGTCGGTGGCACGATGGACTATCAGGGCGCGCCGCTCAACGACATCCTGACCGTTCTGGCCGAGCAGGTTTCGACCATCAGCCTGGGTGGCATCGAGACGCCGGCGATCAACACGACATCAACGCTGCAATTCGCACGCGGGATCGGTCTGATCTCCTCGGCCACTGTCGGTGACGGCGAAAACTCGTCGTCCACATTGACCAGCTATAGCATCCCCTGAGGGCCTGCTTCGGCCCTATCGGGATGCAGCACCCAAATCGGAGTGCAGCGAGGGACGGGACGGAACCCCACCCTCGCTGCACTCCGTTCAGTCCTGCCGCGTGCCGACTGAGCCCCCTTCGCCCGCCCGGTCTTATGCCAGACGCGTGACGAGATCCGGCAACACCTCGCCGGCCGGGCCGGCCAGAAAGGCCGACGCCTGGGGCGTCAGCGGGGTCGGGGTCAGGTTGATCTCGACCACGAAGGCGCCGCGGGCCAAAGCCAGACGTGGGAGCGACGCCGCCGGCTCGACCAGGCCCGAGGTGCCGACCACCAGCGCCACCTCCGCCGCACCGACGATCTCGACGGCCTGCGTCAGCGCGTCGTGCGGCAACGATTCGCCGAACCAGACGACATCCGGGCGCAGCCATCCGTTGCATGTCAGGCAGCGCGGCGGGCTGGCCTCAGCCGTCCAGGTCTCCACAGTCCGCCCACACCGAGAGCATATCGTGCGCATGAGGTTGCCGTGCAACTCGATCACGCGCGCCAGGCCGGCGCGTTGGTGGAGGCCGTCCACGTTTTGCGTGACCACCTGCAGCGCGGGTACCCGTGTCGCCAGATCTACAAGCGCGCGATGGCCGGGGTTCGGCTCGGCCTTTCCCACAAGTTCGCGCCGCCAGGCATACCAGTTCCAGACCACCTCGGGCTGACGCGCGAACGCCTCCGGTGTCGCCAGATCCTCGGGCTTGAAGCGGGACCAGAAACCGGTCTGAGCGTCACGAAAGGTCGGCACGCCGCTTTCGGCCGACATACCAGCGCCGGTGAGGACGGCGACCCGCTGCGCGCGGCCCAATCGTTGAGCGACCTGAGTGAGCAAGGATGACATGGGACGTTACAATCGTCTTTGGATCGGATTGTAACGGCACCCATGAACCCATCGAAACCTGGCGGCCTCGGATTCGGGGCCGGTTACCTCATCTTCGTCGTGCTGGCTGCGCTCGCCCTGATCGCACTGGGTTTCGAGGGCACCTACCTTCTCGTTAATCTGCGCGCCGTTGACGAGGGCATGACGGCGGCGGCCGACGCGTCGGCGCAGTCGGTCGACCGCGCCGAACAGAACGGCTATGCGGTTCTCACACTGCGAACCTCGGACGGCCCGGAGGGGCTATCCGCCCTGAGCGCGGCCCAAAGCGAGCTGGAGGCGCGCGGTCTGAGCGACCGCGTACAGGTGCGCGAGCTCCTGCTGGTCGATGACGTGGTTGTGTTGCGGGCCGAGTTCAGGTTGCCGGCGCTCGCCGGGCGCTTACTCGGCCTGTCGAGCTATGACTACCTCCTGACCACTCTAGCGGAAGTAAGCCCATAGAGCCCGCTCCGACTGCGCAGGCGCCCGACCAGTCGAAGACGCGTCACCCCGGCTCATGCTTGCGTTTAATCTCTCCGCCGAGCACCTGGGCTATATTGGGCCCATGGAGACACTGCAGCGCTGGCTTAAGAACGAGCGGGGCGAGGGTTACGTCGCACTCCAGGTGGTCTATCTGGCTTTCATGCTCCTCGGACCGCGCGAGGTGCCGGGCTTGCCGCGCCTGACCGGGATCCCGGCCGTCATCGCCACCGGGCTGGGCCTGGTGGTCGGCGTGTTCGGCGGCCTGGTGGCCGTGTGGGGCCTGATCGGGCTCGGCCGAAACCTGACCGCGCTGCCACACCCGGTCGACGATGGGCAGTTGGTGACGGAGGGACCCTATCGCGTCGTGCGGCATCCCATCTACTGTGGCGTGATTCTGGGCAGCCTCGGTTGGGCGCTGCTATGGTCCAGCCCCTTCCTGGTGATCCTGGCCCTGGGTCTCTTCCTGTTCTTTGACATCAAGAGTCGGCGCGAAGAGGTCTGGCTGCGGCACAGGTACGCCGGGTATGCCGACTATGCCCGTCGCACGCGCAAACTCATCCCGTACGTGTACTAGCCAAGCGTTCACTCGTAACAAAAAGAGGGGCACCCGGCGGGTGCCCCTCTGCGCCTTTCGGAAGGGTACGATGTCAGGCGGCGCGCGCGGTGTAGTCGGCGGCGGCCGCAGCCACCAGCGCGGCGCCCGTAACCAGCGCGCGCTCGTCGAAGTCAAAACGCGGGTGGTGATGGCCAAAGTTGAGGCCGCGTTCGTCATTGCGGCTGCCAACGAAGAAGTACACGCCCGGCCGATCGTCCATGAATTCGGACATGTCCTCCGAGCCCATCGTCCGCTCGCCGGCGACGATGTGGGTCACACCCGGCACGAAGGCAGCCAGCTCACGCACGCGCGCCGCCAGCTCCGCGTTGTTTGACACGGCCTTGGTCCCGGATTGGTATTCGACCGAGGACTCCACCTCAAACGCGGTCGCCAGCCCAGCCACCAGCGCGTTGAAGCGCTCGATGACGCGGTCGCGGACATCGGGCGTGAAGGTGCGCACAGTGCCCAGGATCTCGGCCGTCTCCGGGATGATGTTGAAGGCCGTCCCGGCGTGGATCGAAGTCACCGAAAGCACGGCCTGATCGAGCGCATCGACGTTGCGTGACACCACCGATTGCAGCGCGCTGATGATATGTGCCGCCGCCACCACCGGGTCGCGCGACTCCTTCGGGCTGGCGGCATGGCCACCACGCCCGTGCAGCTTGACCGTGAAACGATCCGCCGCCGACATGACCGGGCCGTCGGTCGACGCGATCCACCCGAGCGGCTTGGTATTCCACAAATGCATCCCGAAGGACGCTACCGGCACCGGACCTTCGAGGGCGCCGTCGGCGACCATCGCGCGCGCCCCGCCGAGGCCCTCCTCGGCGGGCTGGAACACGAACTTGAACGTGCCCGCCAGGCCGGCGCGCGCCTCGGTCAACAGGCGCGCCACCGTCAGGCCGATGGCTGTGTGACCGTCATGGCCGCAGGCGTGCATGACGCCCGCTGTCGTTGAGGCGTATTCGACCGCGTTCTCTTCCTGGATCGGCAGCGCATCCATATCGAATCGCAGCAATACCGTCGGGCCGGGGCGCTCGCCCTCGAGCAACCCGATCACGCCGGTCTGGCCGACGCCGGTGCGAACCTCGAGGCCCAGGTCGGTCAGCACGCGCGTTACCACGCCGGCCGTGCGCACCTCTTGAAAGCCCAGCTCCGGGTGCCGATGAAAGTCGCGGCGGCGGGCAATCATCTCAGGCGCCAGCGCCTCGGCGGCAGCGTAAAACGAACGAACGAGTTCGGATGACATACAGGTCCCCTTGCCACACCAGGCCGCGGGGCGCGTCGCATGGGCACGCACAGGCCCGGATGCGCCTCACGGGCTGAAAGATTGGACGATCAGGCGCCGCGCCAGGCGGTGTAGGCCAGCAGGGCCCAGGCGGCGATGAAGGCGACGCCGCCGAAGGGCGTCACCGCGCCGAGCCAGCGCTGCCCGGTCAGGGCCATGATGTACAACGACCCGGCGAACAGCACGATCCCGGCCACGAACAGCCACCCGGCGATCACCGGGACGTTGCTGGCCGGCCAACGCTGCACGGCCCACGCCACAGCGATGAGGGCCAGCGCGTGGTACATGTGATAGCGCGCGCCGGTCTCGAAGTTGGCAAGCAGTGCCGGGTCAACCCGATCGCGCAGCCCATGCGCGCCAAAGGCGCCGATCGCGACCGAGAGGCCGGCCAGCGCGGTACCGAGGACGAAGAAAAGACGATCCATGGAAGCGAGTGTATCAGGGATTTCCTGCGCCCGCAGGTGGTGTAAGATAACCTTTATGACCTCCGAATATCTTTGGTGGCGCGACGGCGCGATCTATCAGATCTATCCTCGTTCTTTTCAAGATAGCAACGGGGACGGCGTCGGCGATCTGAATGGGATCCGACAGCGGCTTGACTATCTGGAGTCGTTGGGCATCGATGCGATCTGGCTCTCGCCGATCTATCCATCGCCCATGTACGACTTCGGGTACGACATCTCCGACTACGAGAACGTCGACCCGGTCTTCGGCACGCTTGACGATTTTGACGCGCTCGTCGCCGAAGCCCACGCCCGCGGGATTCGGATCGTGCTCGATATGGTGTTCAACCACACGTCGCATCTGCATCCGTGGTTCCTGGAATCGCGTTCGGGCCGCGACAACCCCAAGCGGGATTGGTACCTGTGGCGCGATCCGGGGCCCGACGGTGGCCCGCCAAACAATTGGGAGTCGACCTTCGGCGGCAAAGGCTGGGAATACGACCCCGCCACCGGCCAGTACTACTACCACCAGTTCCTGAAGGAACAGCCCGACCTCAACTGGCGCAACCCCGACGTGCGCGCGCGGGTCCTGGATGTATTGCGCTTCTGGCTGGCGCGCGGCGTCGACGGCTTCCGCTTCGACGTGGTCATGTCGTTCTTCAAGGACGAGCTGTTTCGCGACAACCCGCCGGCGCTCAAGAGCCCGGTCGGCCTGTTACGCGCCTTCGATCGGCAGCAGCACCTCTACGATCGCGATCGACCCGAGATGACCGACGTGCTGGCCGAGATCCGAGCCCTGCTCGACGAAGCCCCCGGCCGTTCGTCGGTCGGCGAAGTCGACGACATGGACATGGCCGTGCGCTACGCCGGCTCGGGCCGGTTGCATATGGCGTTCAACTTCGACTTCCTGGGCACGCGCTGGCTGCCGCGCCTGTTCATGGAGTCGATTCGAAACTACGATGAGGGCATCGCGCCCGACGCCTGGCCGTGCTATGTGCTGGGCAATCACGATCGCGATCGCCTGGCGTCGCGCTTCGGCGCCGGGCCGTTCTCGGACGCGCGCGCCAAAGTGGCCGCGGCCCTGCTCCTGACCCAACGCGGGACGCCGTTCGTCTACTACGGCGACGAGCTCGGCATGGTCAACACGGCCTTGAGCCGCGACGAGATCCTCGACCCACCCGGCAAGCTGTACTGGCCGCTCTATCAGGGCCGCGACCCCGAGCGCACGCCGATGCAGTGGACGGACGAGCCGTATGCGGGCTTCAGCGTCAGCCCACCCTGGTTGCGGGTCAACCCCGATCACACGCGTCGCAACGTTGTCGCCCAGGAGACCGATCCGAGCTCGGTGCTCAACACTTATCGCGCCCTGCTCCGCCTGCGCCGTCAATCGGAGGCGCTGCGTCACGGCACCGTGCGATTCCTGATCAAGCGCCCGGTTGAAGGCCTGGCCTATCTGCGCGAGACGCCCGGGCAGTCCAGGCTGGTCGCGCTCAACTTCTTCGGTTGGGCGATCGACCTCAAGCTTGATGGCGCCCTGCCCGCCAACCGTTGGAAGGTGGTGTTTAGCACGGCCACGACCGACGTTCCGCGCATCATGGGAAACCGGATGCGCCTGCAGCCGTTCGAGGCCGTGATCCTCGAACCGGCTTGAGATTGACGAACGCCATGCTTGCCCGCCCCCTCGCCCGCCAATTGCAGGCCGCCGGCCTCCCGTGGACTCCGGCCCTGCACGACTTCTTTTTCTTCCCGGAGCACGAGCTGGACGACCGGATCTTCGTGATCGCCGACCTCCCGGCTCAGGTGGCCGTGCTCCAGGGCGAAGCGGTCTTCACCTTCGACGGCGCCGCCGAGTGGGCTCTCGATCACGTCGTCACCAGCGAGGCCGTTTGGCTGCCGACCGAGTCGCAACTGCGACTGGCGATCGAGGCTCGGCTGCCCGACGTCTCCGGCCCGCAGATTTTGCTGATGGCGGAGACGAGCGGCTACAGCTGTACCATCGCAACACCCGAAGGTCCGCGCACCTACCCCGCCACGTCGGCCGAAGACGCTTACGCCCAGGCCTTGCTGGCGATCCTGGGCGCGTGAGCCGATCGGGAGCTAGATCGCATCCCTTTCGCGAGGACGGATTTCTGCGACGACTTACGCGAATCAAGGTAACGGTTCAGCCCCGTTAGGAAAAGACCGGCAATGCGCTCGCAGTTCCAAGTGGGGTGCAATTGCCCCGCGGGCCGTCGGGGGTGGGCCGGGTCATCCGATCACCTATAATGTCCCCATGCCTATCTGCCAGCCCGGCGACATCGTCATGTTGGTCGCTCGCGACCGCAAACAATCCAAGTTCATTTTCAAGCTCGAAGAGACGCGCAAGCTGCACACCCATGTCGGCGCGATCGCACACGATGACATGATCGGTCAGAAGCTCGGGGCCCAGGTGAATAGCCACACCGGCCACCCCTTCGACCTGCTCGCGCCGTCGATCGACGACCTGATCCGCGATATCAAGCGCAACTCGCAGATCATTTTCCCAAAGGACATCGGCTTCATTTTGATGAAGATGGCCATCACGCCCGGCAAGACCGTGCTCGAGTGCGGCACGGGCAGCGGCGGCCTGACTTCGGTGCTGGCCCTGATGGTCGGCCCGCATGGCAAGGTCCACACCTACGACCAGCGCGACGACATGCAGTCGCTGGCGAAGAAAAACATCGAGCGCATCGGCCTGCAGGATCGCGTGACGTTCACGCTGCGCGACATCGCCGAGGGCTTTGAGCAGACCGACGCCGACGCCGTCTTCCTCGACGTGCCGCGTCCGTGGGAATACACGGCGCAGGCGCACCGGGCGCTGGCCGGCGGCGGCTTTTTCGGCTGTCTGGTGCCGACCACCAATCAGGTGTCGAACCTGATCACCGCGCTCGAGCGCGATCACTTCAGCTTTATCGAGGTCTGTGAGGTGTTGGTGCGCTACTACAAGCCCGTCGCGGAGCGCCTACGGCCGACCGACCGCATGGTCGCGCACACCGGCTTTCTGATCTTTGCGCGCGCGATCAGCGGGTTGACGGCCGAGCCCGAGCCGGCCGAAGAGGCCGGCGACGCCCCGGTGCTGTAGGACCTCAGCCGCTCACCAACCGCGCCGCGGCGTGGACATCCGCACCAGCTTGCGCGGGACGTTCTTGTAGAGCCGTTGCACGGCCTCCGTGAACATGCGGTTGTCCTCGGGCTTGGTCCAAAACCGGACCGGCGGCAGGTGCTCGCCCGGCCCACCCTCGGTCGGCACCGTGTGTGGCAGCGGCAACGTCGGCAGGGTCGGCCCATCCCAAAAGCCCGCCGCCGTGGCCGGCAGACCGGATCGCGCCGCGAGGACGTCGCGCTGATAGGTTTCGACCGCAGCCTGCAGAAAGCGCCCCAGCAGCGGCTCCGCCTTGACCCCGCGCAGGATCAACAGATAGGCCGGGTACGACGCGAGCGCGCGACAGAGGAAGCGCGCCCCGGTCTCGACGATGTCGCGCGCCCGCGCGTCCGTCTGGATCTTGCAGCTGGCCCAGTCCGGGATCAGGCCGTGCTCGTTCTCTGCCAGCCACAAGGGCGCCCGGCCGCGCGCCAGCCGTTCCAACGATTCGGCGTCGGCCAGGGTCGCGGCGACGCCGTCCATGGCCTCGGGACCCAGCTGGGGCGTCATCACCTGCAGCGTGAACTGCTGCCGCCCCTTCTGGTACTTGAGGGTGATCCGGGGGCCCTTGAGCACGAGCGAATCGAGCCGCTCCACGTCTTCGATGCCCCAGCGATCCTGGCGGGTCTGCCGGGCCGGCAGTTCGGCGAGCGCCGTGGAATATCCCAGATACTCAACAATGGCGCGATAGGTC
>JAEURK010000429.1 GCA_016789175.1 Anaerolineales bacterium | reverse complement strand
TGGCCATCGACGGAGAGGTCATAGGGGTTGAGGATGTCGATCGGATAGACGCTGACATCATGCTCGCGCGCGTCGCGGTACACGGCCTCGCGGACGAGCACCCAAAAAGGGTCCGCAACGTCAAACTGGCAACCGATCCGGAGAGTGCGCTGCATAGTGAGATGATTGGGTGACGAGCGACAAACGCGCCGGGCAGCCCGGCATCTGCGTGCCTCGTACGAGTCGCTTCGGCTCGCGCATTCGATTATAGGGCTTGCCCAACCATTTGCCGAGAGACTTCACCAGGCGTTTCACGAGTCCAAGTCGCTGTTCAGCCCTGTTGGCTGAGCAGCACCCTTTCGTGGCACAACCCGCCCTCGCCAATTCGGTGCGATGGACCTTCCGACCGGGCTGAGGAGCGGCCCCTTGCGCGAAGCGCGTCTAACCGGGGCACGCCCGCTGTGTGAGACTCGATTCGCGTCACTCGCGCGTTTCACGGCCGGTGTGGGCGGCTGAAGACTCCCTCGTACGCTCCGTGTGCACCCAGGGCCTTGCGCACAGACGATTGCGTGGTACGCTGATCTATTCCGTATTGTTGAGTTCGGTTCGTCATTGGTGTTGTTTTCGATCTGTTGTCACCCTTGAACATATCTGTATAGCGGCCGGTCGCCTTGACCGGCGCAGCGGGTCGGAGCTTCAGCCAGGGCGGCGCCCTGAGGCGCTGTCCATAGCCCGACCGTGGAGGAATACCTCCCATGAGCGGTCTATTCGGATTCGTCGATCCAGGCCAGCATCTCAACGCCGGCGTCGCGGGTGAAGCCATCGCCGCCCGGCTCCGGCATCTGCCCTGGCATCGCACCCAGGTGCATTTCGAACCGGATGTCAATGCCAGCCTCGGCCACCACGGGATCGGCCATTTCAATGGCGCCTGCCAGCCGTTGTGGGATGCCACCCGCTGTCGCGCGGTCTTTCTGTGTGGCGAAATTTACGGCGCTGAGGGCTGCGAGTGGCCGGTCGAGGCTCGGGAAGATGCGCAGCGCGTGCTCGATCTCTATGACAGGCACGGCCGCGGGTTCGCCCGCCGGCTCGATGGCGCCTTTCTGATCGCGATCCTGGACCTCGAAATCCGACAGCTGGTCATCGCCAATGATCGGTTCGGCCTTTACCCGTTGTTCTATGCCCGCCCCCCCGGCGGATTGCTGTTCGCGCCGGAGATGAAGGGCATCCTGTCCCTCCTCCAGCCCACGCCCAGGCTGGACCTGACGGGCGTCGCCCAATACCTGCGCTTCCAACAACTCCTGGGTGATCGGACGTTCTTCGAGGGCGTAAAGCTACTCCCACCCGCCGTTACCCTGGTCTGCGACCTGGAAACCGCGCAGATCGACCTGCAACCGTATTGGTCGTTTGCCGAGATCCCGTTTCGGCCGGATCTTTGTCTGCCGGAGGCGGCTGAAGAGGCCGGGCATTTGCTGCGCCGGTCCGTGACACGTCTGGCACGTGGTCCATACGCGGTCGGCGCCTTCCTGAGTGGCGGGCTCGACTCCCGCGCCATCGTGGGCCTGCTGCCTGAGCGCGGCGCGCCGACGTTCACTTTCGGACAACCCGAGGCCCGAGATGTGGTTTACGCCGCCCGCATCGCCCGGATGGCCGGGACCCGACACCATTGGTTTGACCTCAGCGAAGGCTGTTGGGTCCTGGACCACCTCGACCTGCACCTGCAACTGACCGAAGGCCTGCACAGCTGGATCCACATGCACGGCATGAGCGTGCTGGCTGAGGCCCGGTCATGCATGGCCGTCAATCTGACCGGCTGGGACGGCGGAGAGGTGATGGGTACGCACGACGATCGCGAGCTGCTTCGGGCCCAGGCCGTGGACAAGCCGGCCCTGGTCAGCGACCTCTTCGAGTGTTTCAACCAACGCTACACGTGGCCGGGACTGACCGAGGCCGAGGAACGGCTGCTTTATCATGACGGCGTTCGCGCGAGGATGAGCGGCCTGGCATTCGACTCGTTCCGCGAGGAGTTAGCGTCGTTTCTGGACTATCGGCCGGATATGCGCGCGGACTTTTTCTTCCTCCACACCCAATGCCGACGTATGACCGCCAATATGGTGACCCTGTACCGCTCACACTTCGAAACGCGATTCCCGTATTTCGATCAGGCCCTGACCGACTTTACCTACTCGCTTCCGGCAACCTTGCGCGGGTACAAGGCGTTGCACCGAGCGGTCATCGCGCGCGAGTTGCCGCGACTGGCATTGATCCCGTACGAACACGATGAGACCCTGCCGACGGCGAACACATGGATCCGGGCAACTCACGGATTTGGGGTCAAGGCACTCCGGCGCTTGAGACGGCTGTCGGGTTGGTTTGGCCACGGGCGGCCAACGTTATATGCCGACTACGAGCGCTATTTGCGGGAGGAGTTGCGGCCCTGGGCGGAAAGCGTCCTGTTTGACGGACGTTTGGCCGGGCGCGGGCTGTTCGATCCGGCTTTTGTGCGCACGCTCTTTGAACGGCATCTGAGCGGGCGTGAGCTGTGGACGATCGGCAAGCTGGCGCCCATCATGTCGCTGGAGCTGATGCTTCGACACCTGGTCGACGAACCGAACGAGCGCGCGCTGAACGACAGCCCAAACGAGACGCACCTGGCAGCGCTCAGGCCCGGACCGGTGACAGCAGCTCGGCAAACCGGTCAATGACCTGCGCCAACTGGATCGCGCTGAGCGGCTCGAAACGCAGCTGAGAATCGTCCGGCACAGGCCGCCAGCCGACCCACCCGACGCCACCTTGAGCCGCCAGAACCCAGGCCCGTCGCGCTGCCTCGGCCCGGCCGGCATTGAGTCGAATGACGAGGACGTGGCCGCCGGCGGCGGGCGCCAGAGCGGCCGCGGCCGCCGCCGATTGTGCCGGTTGGAGCCCGGCGTCGACCAACGCCGCCTCGGCGGCCGCCTGGTCCGCGGCGCGGGCCAGTTCACGGGCACCGGAGAAAGCCGTCTCCGGCAGGGCAAAGGCCGATCCGGTCGCGACCATGGTCGGCTCGATCTCCAGGAACCGCAGCACCCGCCGGGCCAGGAGTGCCGTGTCGTCGACCCAACCCAGGCGGTAGCCGGAGGTCGCGTTGCCCTCGAGTGACACGTAACCGCGATCGTCTGCAAAATGAAGCGACGCGTCGCCGCCCGTCGCGCGCTCGGCGACGACCACCAGACGCGGATCGACCACGACCGACACCAGTCGCATCAGCCCCGTATCGGGGATGGCCTGCTCGGGCGCCTTCCCGGTGACCAGCCCGCGCGCCCGCAACTTGGTGAGCCCCGCCACGAATGCTTCGTCGCGCGCCGTCGGTTCCGCCGGCACGACGTCCGCAACCCCAAAGACACGTGAAGCCGACAGGAGCAGCATCACGGCAGTCATTTCGCTCTGATCGAGTTCGATACCGTTCATGTTCGCCTATCCCTTCCGTCGCAGCTCGTCGTCAGATCACCACGTGCCCTCTGGGCGACGATGATCAGAAGACGCTCGTGATCTTGTCCCAGGCGGAGTTGACCGTGTCCGCGGCCTTGACCACGCCATCCATCACACGCGCGCCGGCCTGCGTGCGGAAGCCGTTGTCACCGGTCAGCTCGCCCCAATGCCGAATGCCGCTGCGCTGGCCGGTGAGCGGGCTGGTGGGATCGCGGTTTTCCTGGTGGAGGTAATCGTAGCCAGGGCCGTCGCCCTGCCCGTTGAGCATGTAACCGGCCGCATCATGGAAAACGCCGTGGTAGCTGACGGCCGAGTTGCCGGCGTCGACGGCGTAGTTGCCCGGTCCGACCAGGCCGCCGCTCGGATTGAGCAACGCGCCAAAAGCCGGGTCGATGCCATAGGCATCGCCGACCACCTGGCCGTAGCGCAGCTGGTTGGTCGAGCCCATGAATTCCGGGTGCGTCGACAGCGCCGTCAGGGCCAGGCCGGTCTTCGGGGCGACCGCCGTGATAGCTGCATCACGCCAGGTCGGGCTCTGTTTGAGCGCATCGCGCTCGTAACCATTTGCGTCGGCGCGATCGCGCAGCTGGACGTACTTGTCGTATTCGGCCCGGATCTCCTCGACCGGCCGGCCGCGGATATCCGCCAGCTTTTTCAGAGCCTCGTCGCGCGCCGCGCCAGTCGGGTTGTCATACAGCGTGTTCATGACGTCACGCAACTCGGCCGAGTTCTCGCCCTGGAAGTGGCGATCGATCATGCCGCGCATGTAGTCGTCCTGGAACAGGCTCTCCGGATCACGTGCCAGGAGCGGGTTCTTCTGCTGCCAGGCCGGGGGCGTGCCGGCGCCCGTGTTTCCGCCCGAGCCGCCGCCAGCGTCGCCGTTGCCCGAGCCGGCGTCGCCGGCGCCGCCACCCGCTGAACCCGGGCCGCCGGAACCACCGGCAGAGCCGCCGCCATCGGCGGTCCCGCCCGACGCGACACCTCGGCCGTCGAGCACCCGCGCCGCATCGGCCTCGGCCTGACGCACCCGCACCTCGACCTTGCGGATCACGGTCGACGCCTGCGCCAGTGCGCGCTGCAGTCGTGTCAGCGACGGGAGAACGGAGTCGTTCATTTCGCCGTAGAAGGCCTTTGCGCCCCGCCCGACCCAGTCGCCGCCCTCGAGGGTCTGCAGCCTGGCGCGCAGATCCTGCAGCGTGCGTTGAGTCGCCTCGGCCTCCGCCTGAAAGCTGCGGCTGATGGTGGCCAGTTGATCATAGTCTGCGCGGATTCTAGAGGCGGACATGCGCTTCGCTCCCCCGGCGGTATGGCTTCAACACTATAAGTTCAGTCTCAGGGTGGCAGAAAGGGCGTCCCGGCGTCAAGGGCTCCGTTCCTGCCGGCACGGGAAGTTCTTCCCGCCGGCCACGGGAACCCGCTGAAACGCCTATAATCCGCCCAACGCTGACGCCGAACAGGCGCCGGCCAAGGAGGAAGCCGATGCGTACGGGGCTCCAAATCGCGATCGGATCGTTGGCCGGGGTGATCGCCGCCGGGTTGGCGGTCGTCCTGTTCCTGGCCACCAGTGACTTCCTGGTAATGTTCGCGGCCACGCCCTGCGTCCTGGGCCTGGCCGGAGTGCCGGCCGGTTACCTGGCGGCCCGGGCGGGTGGCGCCCTGGGTCAGGGCCTCCGCGGCGGGGCCGTGGCCGGCGGGATCGGCATGCTCGTGGTGTGCATCGCCGCCTTGCTGGCCACGCTGCTGTTCGGGGCCGCCGGCTTCATGGGCGGCGGTTTCGAGCGCGAGGGCGGCGCGCTGTCGGCCGCCATGGGCGTCGTCTGTGGCGGGGGACTGATCGCGAGCCTGTTCGGGGTCGCCATCGCAGCGGCCGGCGGCGCCGTCGGCGGGTTGCTGGCGGGCACCGGTAGCGCCAATGCCGGCTGAAAACCACACGCCACAAGAAACGACGAGGGGGTTGGGCCGGGCCCAACCCCCTCGCTCGTTTTCACAGCACGACCCGATCGAACAGGTCAGGAACGGCGCTCCGGCTGAAGCAGACCCGCGACCCAGGCTTCGGTGACCAGGCCGGTAAAGGTCGTCACGTTGAAGCGTTGCATCAGGCGCTTGATGATGTGGTCGACGTCATCGGGCGTGATCGCCAGCGCGGCGGCTGTGGCCTCGGGCGTGTTGCGCGACGCGACCAGCTTGAGCACATGGCGCTCGAAGGCGCTGATGTCGTCGGTCGTGAACATCTTATGGCGGTCGGCCAGCTTGGCACGGACCAGTCCGCTCAGCCAGGCCTCGCCGCGCGCGACGGCCAACACACCGGCGATGATGTCGCGCGGGTGCTCGTCCTTGAGGATGTATCCCAGGGCGCCGGCGTTGAGCATGGCGTAGATGTGCTCCTGGTCTCCGTGCGCCGAAAGCACCACCGTACGGAGATCGGGCTGGCCTTTGCGCCAGTGGGCGATCGCCTTGGTCACCGGCGAGCCCGGCATCGACACGTCGATCAGCACCATGTGGGGCTTGAGCGCGTCCACCTGCACGATCGCGTCATCGGCGCTCTCCGCCTCGCCCACGATCTCGAGCTCGGGCGCCGCTGCCAGGAAGGCGCGGATCCCGGCGCGCATCACCGGGTGATCGTCCACGATCACCAGTCGAATAGGCGCCTCGATCGGTTGGCGCAACGTCGCCACGGCCAGGGCGTCGAGCGTGGGGGTAGGTGAACCGCAGGTCATACCAGCGAGCCCTCCAACTGCATCCGGATCGGCAGGTGCACGTCTACTGTCGTGCCCTGGCCGACCAGAGAATTCACGCGGATCGCGCCGCCAACGGCCGCGACGCGCTCATCGACGCCCAGCAAACCGAAGTGGTTGGTCTGGGCGGCACGCTTGCGCGCTTCGGCGACGTCGAAGCCGCGCCCATCATCCCGGATGTTCAGGTTGACGACATCGGTGCGGATCGCGACCCGCACCTGAATCGTCCGAGCCTCGGCATGCTTGTCAGCGTTCGCCAGGGCTTCCTGCAACACACCCAGCGCGGCCGAGGCCACCGGGTCGGGCACTGCGGCGCTGGGATCCTGGTCGACGATCAGTTCCGCCCGGCGCTGGGTGCGGATCTGGAAGGCCGCCACGGCCGCGCGAACCGCCGCGCCGAGACCGAGCGTGTCGAGCGTGGGCTCGCGCAGCTCGGCGCAGATCAGGCGGATCTTCTCCACCAGGCCGAGTGTATTGTCGCGCAGTTTCGGCGCCGTTGGGGCGTCGAGCACCGCCAGCCCATACGAGTGCGCGATCAACGGCTGAATGATATCGTCATGCAACTCTCGGGCCACGCGCTTGCGCTCCTCGCCGCGGACCGTGATGATCTGCTGCGAGAGCATACTGGCCTGATCGCGCTGCTGTTCGACGTCCAGAAAAAGCTGGCGCCGGTGAAACGCCGCAGCCGCCGTCATCGCCATTAACTGCAGAACCACAAGTTCGTCGGGATCAAAGAACGTCACGCCGCTCCGATAGCCGACCAGGATCAGGCCGGTCAACTGGTCGTCGAAGCGCAGCGGAAGAACGGCGCGGGCCCAGGGGATCCGCAGGAGCGCGCATTGCTCCTCCGATGCCTCGAGAGCCGGCCGGATCTCGTCAAACTCACGCACCCAGGTGTTATCGTCCAGAGCCCGCATCAGCGTAGTACCGGGCGCCAGGCGCACGCCTTCGGCAGGCGCCACACGGCCGGAGCTCTCCGGGTCGTACAGGCGATGGTCCTTGTCCAAGAGCAGGACAGCCGAATCGTGGATCTGGATCTGGCGGCTGATGATCGCACGCACCTGACTGGAGAGGTCCTGGCGCTCGACGTGCAGGTCGATCTTGCGCATGGCAGTGCCGGCCACCTGCAGGGGTTGCGTCCAGCGCCCGAACAGTATCCAGCTGAGCCAGCGTTCGATGCCGCGCATCAACGGCCCGGCCACCACCCCGCCGATAATGGCCGCCACCCAAATCATGCTGTCGCGCGGCAGGTCACTCACACCTGGGATCGCCATGACCCCGAAGAACACGATCACCACGATCACTGTCGTAAACGCGTAGACGATCAGGCGCGCCATACGATGGTCCTGCGCCATCCGGCGATACCGCAATATGGCGTAGCCGTAGGCGATCGGCAGCAGGCCGACCGACACCAACGTCAGGCCCGCGCCGGGGACGGGTGCAAGGCCCAATAACCGGGGCACGAGCAACAGACCGAAGAATGGGGCTAATGCGAGGAAACCGCCGACCGCTACAACGCCCAGTTGGCGCCGTTCGCCGAGCGTCGGGCTGCGCCACCAGCTCCACAGAAGAAGACCGATCCACAGCACCAGGTTACCGGCGAACCAGGCGAAGCCCGCTCGATGTGCGAAGTAGTTCACGGCCCCTTCAAAGTCAATCGGCGCGAGCAATCCCCACAGTGCGCCGCCGAAGCCGACCACTGCGATCGCGCCGGTCGCCAGAACGTTGCGAGACCCCGCGTAAGGTCGCGGAAATCGAAGGTGGACCAGCGTGCCCAGTGCGCCCAGGATCCAGAACCCCGAGGAATACAGGCGGTAGAGCCACGGTCCTGCGAAGGCCGTCAAATTGCCGGCTGCGAACGCCACAGCCGTCAGGATGAAGAACGTCCCGGTCAACCGCTCCACGGTTTTTCGATCGCCGGCGCTCGATGGCTGCACCATCAGGACGACGCCCACCAGCCAGGCGATCAGAGCCGTCGGGATCGCGATACCGGTGTCGATGATTTCGCCAAACGTCGGTCGTTGAATCTGGAACGTCTTTTCGTGGCGAATGCCCGCGCGCACGAAGACGATCTCGACCGTGTCGCCGATTTCGCCCTGGGTGACCTGGTGGCGAGTCACGTAGTCCGTTACGCTCAGGCCATTGGCAGACACGATCCTGTCATTCGGCCCGAGAGGGTCGGGCTGTCCAGAATCGATCGCTATGAACGACACGCTACCGTCTGTTTCCCAGTTCGCGCCGATCGTGGGGTGAGCGACGACCAACCAGCCCGTATAGGCAATGGCTGTGCCGGTCAAACTGATCAGCAGGAGGGCGACCACATACCAGACGGGCTTCATATTCCATCATCGCCCGCCTGCTCCGTTGATCAGGGCGGGGCCTTGAACGCGTGCACAAGTTGGTCAATCAGGTCAAATAGAGCGCTACGCTCTGGGCTCGGCCTGATCTGGGCGGCATCCAGTGCCTGCCGGGCGCGTTGCCAATGGCGGGCGACTTCGATAGCACAAAACAACCGCGCCCCGCAGCGAACCAGGATCTCGTAAGCGCCGATGGCGCGCGCAGGCTCACGCGTCGCGACGAAGGCGCTCAGGTGATTCGCAACGACCTCGCGCAGATCCGGCGCCAACTTCTCCCAGGCATAGGCCAAAGCAACATTAGTGAAGCGTTCGACCGGCTTTGGCTGGGCCAGACCAAGTCCCTCGACCAGCTCCAGGTCGTCGTGGATTTGGACCATAGTGCCCAGGGCGCGGCCATATGCCTGTAGAGCCGCTATCGATTCGGCCGGCGCCCCGGCCGACAACGCACCCAAAACACAACCCAGCTGAAAAGACGCGCCTGTCTTCTTTTCGGCAATCCCTAACGCTTCTTGGATCGTAGGGTGTTGTTTTATGACATCTTCAGACTGACCCTCGATCGTCTCGTAAAGGAAAGGATATACCCTATCCTGCCAGGGAACAGGCAATTGGCCCAACCGTTGGGTTGCTTTAAAAATCAATGTGAGGCCGACGTTGATCGCCCGGGCGGGCGTCAGGGGTGGCGGGACGTGATCGTCCTGCACCGCGTCGAAGGCCTCTGCGGAATCAAACAACAAAGCCCAGACCTCCTGGGAGGTCTGGGCTTGTTCAGGCGCACCGCCCAGGGCAACGCAAGCGACCGTTGGGAGGCAGGCGAGGATATGGCGGTGATTCTGCGGCAGCTTCCAGGCTCCGGCCAGCGGGGCCAGACTGGAAACCCGCCCGAAATGGAGGCAATCTTGTTCGAGGCTCTCGGTGGCCAACGTCTGGGTGGTGGCGCAAGGATCGACGTTATGACCAGTTCGCGGTCACCACAAGGGTGCGCGGGTCGAGCAGCTTCTCCATCTCATCTTGCCCCAGCCCCAGGCGCGCCAGAAGATCGCGGACATCCTGCGAAAGGTGCTCGAACGACAGGGTCTCGGTGGACGCGAAAACGGCGGATGCAGTATCCATTGTGCAGGTCTCCTCTCGGTTGTAATGAGAAAACGGTTTGCGTCGCGTCCAGTGTGGGGCTGGAGTTCAGAGTCTGACATGACTCTTGAGCGACAGGTTGACTATATCGTATTGGTTTACAGTTTGTAAATGCATGGATGTAATGGTTTTTGTCCCTAATTATTATGACATTGACCCGATCAGAAAGAAATTATGTAAATTTAGGTTCGCCCACTTCAACGCCCAGCGAATGTCGGTGGGTTAAGCCTCCGGCACAACGCTCGAGGCAACTCGTTCACGGCTCGATCTTCGGTTGGCTGAAGGTCGCGAGGACCGCATCCGTGACTCGGCAACTGAGCGATCCCGACCTTCCACGCCGGTCGCGCCCCTGCCTCATGTCTTCTTCTGCGCGGGTTCGCTGAGGCCCTCCTCAAACGCCGCGCACATTCCGACGTACATCTCGTTCCAAAAGTCGCGCGCCGCCCGGAGCTTATCGGACCGGAAGCGCTCGAGCCAGTGAGTCAGATCAGGATCCTTCAGTCCGTCGCGCTCCCAGTTCTCGAGGAAGCCGAAGATGATATCGACGACCCGTTCGCTCTCCCAGGGCACACTGCGCACGGATTGATGGTCGTGAATGGCCTGGGCCAACTTGAAGTTCATGTCCCAGTAGTTCAGGCCCGGCAGGTCGAAATGGCTGACCACGATCTCGTCGATCAGGTCCTCGGTCCACTTGCGGTGGAACCGACAGGCGCCGGTGTTCTCGGAGTAAAGTTCGTAAACGAAGCGTTCGACGTTCTTGCGCCCGAGCGCGTGCGGCGGCATGAACACGTTCTCGTAGAACGAGAAGTACTTGCCCATGAGCGGCATCGGCGCAAACATACCCGGCGTCCAATATTGGTTGGGCACCATGCAGCCCTCCGCACCGTGGGCCGTAAACACGGCCCGGTCGAGCGCGTTGATGCCGTACTTTTCGTCGAGCGCCTTGGCCGCGGCGCGGATGCCGCGTCGGAAGACGGCACCCTGCGGGCTGAACAGGATCATGTCGAGCACGGCCAGGGCGTAGTCGGCGTTGTGGGCCGAGTCGGCCACCACATCGAACTGCTCGGGCCGGCTGGCGAAGTCGAACTTCGGTCCGACAGCCGGCAAGCCGAAGTCGGCGGCCGGCAGCAGGCCGCCGGCGACCAGGTCCATGATCCAGGCCAGCGTGCCGCCGGTCTGGATCGAGTCGAAGCCGTAGGTGTCGACCCGCTTGTTCAGGCGCTCGGCCGCGCGCTGGTCGAAGATGCCACAGAGCGGGCCGAGGGCCGCATAGGGCTCGTAATCCTTCTTGTACTCGCCCACGAATTTCTTGCAGGCCACGGCGCATGGTTCACCACAGTGGGCGAAGTTCTTGGGCTTGATCGACTCGTCGTTGAACTGCTTGAGGTAGTGGTCGAGGATGAAGTGATCGTGCTGGTCGAGCCGATCCTTTTCCTCGGCGTAGATCGAGCCGTAGTTGTAGCTCAGCAGCCGGTCGTCGGCGGTGTGCATATTGACGCCGAACGTGCCTCCGGTCTGAAACTTCTGCACGTAGCGATACTTCTCGCTGAGCATCAGGTCGGCCTGGATGGCCTTCATGCCAAAGCGGCCCTCGAAGTACTGGTCGAGCTCCTTGCCCTCTTTCAGCGCCGGGTCTTCAAAGTCGCCGCCGAACACGACGGCCGCGATGCGATGCTGCTGGAGCAGACGCGAGCCCAGACCGCCCCGCCCGGCCCAGTCGTCGATGTGGCTGAGTTCGCCCTTGCGCACCGGGTTCGAGCCGATCGCGCCTTCTTTGGTGTGGCGGGCCGCCGGGCCGACCGCAAGCACGCGCACCCAGTCTTCTTCGAATTCGTCCTTGTATTTGTCGAAGACGTGGTGCTGGAGGGCGTAGAACCCTTCCCAGGTGCGGCCGTTCGCGTCGGTGTAGCCCTGCCAGATCTCGTCGGGGTTGATCGGCTCGAGCCGGACGTGATAGTTGAGGTTGCGCAGGTTGAGGATCAACACCGAGTCGACCGGCGCCCGATCACGGAGCCACACGAAGTTGGTGCCGAAACGATGAAAAACGTGCATGGCCCCGCCCAGGGCCGAGACGTAGAAGTCCTCCCACTGCGGCGAATAGGCGCTGAAGATCATGCGGCGCGTGCCGGGGAGCGGGCTGCCAGCCAGCAGACCGCCGCCAAACACAAACGAATCGGGGTCTTTCTGGAAGCGATCCCAGCCATAAGCCACCGGCCCGATCAACGACTGGTCGAGCGGCACCGATACCCCCCACTGGCCGGTGTTGAGCTGTACGATCAATTCATAAAGCACCGAACGATTCGCCATGCGCTGCGCCTCCTATGGGCCGGGTGGATTGTACCGCCGCTGCGGGATCGATCCGCGCCAACGCAATTGGGGTGCCCGCGCGTGTTGTCACCGGTCTATTGCCGCGGATTACGCGGATTTCGCGGATTTGGAGATCTGGGGCCCTGCCGGCGGCGGTCCCGCTTCGTTCCGTGTCATCCGCGCCATCCGCGTTCAGAGTCCGCCCCGCAACGCTGGCACGTGCACGCAGCGCGGCAGAGTTCATTCTTTTGAAAGACTCTC
>JAEURK010000287.1 GCA_016789175.1 Anaerolineales bacterium | reverse complement strand
CGGGGCTGTTGTTTGGTAGCCGTTCAGCGCGCCGCTTCGTTTTTGCGGGTAGCGCGGCTTACAGCCGGTTGACCTCGAACACGATCTTCTCGAGCTCCGCCTGCGTCAGCGCCGGGTGGACCGGGAGCGAGAACACTTCCTTGGAAAGCTGCTCGGTCACGGGCAGCGAGACGCCGGCGGCCACCTCGTGCAGGTAGTCTTGCTGGTGCGCGGGCACCGGGTAAAACACGCCGGTGCCGACGCCGTTGTCGGCCAGTTGCTTGACGGCCGCGTCACGATCGCGCCCGGGCAGGCGCACCGTGTACTGGTGCCAGACGTGGCCGTTGCCCGGTCGGGTGACCGGCGTGATCACCGACGTCAGATGGGCGTTGAGATAGGCCGCGTTCGCCTGGCGCGCCGCCGTGAAGCCCGCCAGCCGTTTCATCTGCTCGATGCCGATCGCGGCGTGCAGGTCGCTCAGGCGGTAGTTGTAGCCCAGCATCTCGTGGTAGTAGCGACGGCGCATGCCGTGCGCGCGCAAGAGCCGGGCGCTGTCGGCCAGGGCGTCGTCGTTGGTGGTCAACATGCCGCCTTCGCCGGTCATCACGTTCTTGGTCGCGTACAGGCTGAACATGCCGGTGCCGAAGCTGCCGACAGCCTTGCCCTGGTGCGTGGCCGCGACGGCCTGGCAGGCGTCTTCGATCACGGCCAGGCCGTGCTTCTCGGCGATCGCCATGATGGCGGTCATGTCGGCCGGCTGGCCGTACAGGTGCACCAGCAGGATCGCCTTGGTCCGCGGCGTGATCGCGGCCTCGATCTGGCTCGCGTCGATGTTGAAGGTATCGGGCTCGACGTCGATAAAGACCGGGCGCGCGCCGGCGTACAGGATGCAGTTGACCGTCGCGATGAACGTAAACGCGACAGTGATCACCTCGTCGCCGGCGCCGATGCCGTGCGCCAGCAGCGCGACGTGCAGGGCGGTTGTGCCGCTCGATGTCGCCACGGCGTGCTTGACCTGGTGCACGCGCGCGAACTCGGCCTCGAGCGCGGCCACGCGCGGGCCCTGCACGAGCATGCCCGAATCGAGCACCTCGAGCACCGCCTTCTTCTCTTCTTCGCCGATATAGGGTTTTGAAACTGGGATCATAAAAACGCCTGCAGAAAGCGCGTCGGCACAGCCTCAGGCCGTCTGGGCCCGGGCAAAGTCGGCGCGCGAAAGCCGCAATTCAAAGTCGGTCTCCGGGCAGCGCAGGACGACGAGAGCGTCGTCCTCGGAGGCCACGACCAGCTTGTGCCCGACCGGGCTGACGAAGCCGCGCAGCCGGGCTGGGTTGCCGTACACCAACCCGTATGCGGGCACGTCGCGGGTGACGACCGCGCCAGCCCCCACCATGGCCCAGGCGCCGATCGAGACCCCGCACACGATCACGGCCCCGGCGCCGATGGCGGCCCCGCGCCCGATCCGGGTCTCGCTCACGACCCAGTCGGCGCCGCCCTTCAGGCTGCCGTCGGGGTTGATCGCGCGCGGCCGCAGGTCGTTGGTGAAGACCATGTGCGGCCCGAGGAAGACCCCGTCTTCCAGGGTCACGCCGTGGTAAATCGAGATGCCGTTCTGGATCTTGCAGTTGTCGCCGATCACAACGCCCGAGTCGACGTAAACATCCTTGCTCAGGATGCAGCCGCGACCGATCCTGGCGCCTTCGCGGACCTGGCAGTGGTTCCAGATCCGGACGCCGTCACCGAGGATCGCGGCGTCGGAGACCTCGGCGGTCGAGTGAATACGAATGTCCATCACGGCTTCCCCTTGATGCGTCGCCGGCCCTCGGCCGAGATGGCGTCCAGCCGGGAGCGCGTCAGCGTCTTGATGTGCTCGACCCGCCGAAAACGCAGTGCGGACCAGTCCTCGTCGATGGCTACCTGCCGCACCGGCTCAAAGCCCGCCGCACCGATACTGGCCCACCCGCTGTCGCGATTGAACTCACAGACATAGCGCTTCGATGAGCCCTTCGGGTAGGCAAACCACACCACCGCGTCACCCGCCGTCTTCGTCGCGATGGCCCTGGCGAAGGCCTCAACCTGCTTCTGGCGCGTGCCGAAGGCCAGCACGAAACCGGTCGATTTGACCTCGCTGAGCTTGCGCCGGATCGTCACGCCCGTCAGCGTCTTCAGTTCGCTTTCAAAGCTCGACGGCGCATCCAGCACAACGATTTCGGCCTGGTCCTTGAGGTTGAGTTTTTTGAAGACGGCGGACATGGCACTCCCTGGTGAGTCTGGTCGGTCGGCCGGGCCGTGCCCGGTGAACCGGTTTCCAGCATACCCCAACCCCTCGGCTTGCGGAACCCGGACGAGAGTACGGTATGCACGGGTAAGTTGTCGGTCCGGTGCAGCCGCGGCTCAGCAACCGGGCAGATTCCTTTGCCACGAATATCGCGAAGCGTTGTGACTGCTCAGTCAGCAGGAAGTTGGGCGAAAGCCGAAGGGGTGCGAGGGTCGGGGCAACGCCCCGACCCTCGCACCCCTTCGGCTTTCGCCGCTCTTCTCCCAAAAGGGCTGAACAATGACGAATTGTTACGAATTGGCACGTATTGTGGATTTCGTCTTCAGTGAGAATTCGAGCTAATTCGTTTCAATTCGCGAAATTCGTGGCCAGATTCCGGCGCTGACAACTCAAGATGTTGTTGGCGAACCGGATTCGGACGGCTGGCCCAGTACACGGATCACACGGATGTTCACGGATGGCACGGAGCCATTCGAGATGTTTCCGTGTGATCCGTGTAATCCGTGCTATCCGT
>JAEURK010000281.1 GCA_016789175.1 Anaerolineales bacterium | reverse complement strand
CGGGCGAGGCCTACGTCGGCGGTCACTCCGTGCGCACCGCCGCCGACGATGTGCGCCGGTTGATCGGTTACATGCCCGACTTCTTCGGCGTGTACGACGACATGACCGTTTGGGAATACCTGGATTTCTTCGCCGCCTGCTACAAGGTGGCCGACGGCCAGCGCCGTCGCCTGATCGATGACTTGCTCGAGCTGGTCGACCTCGGCCACAAGCGCGACGTTCAGGTCGACACGCTTTCACGCGGCATGAAACAGCGCCTGTGTCTGGCACGCACGCTGGCCCACGATCCGCAGGTATTGATCCTCGATGAGCCCGCCTCAGGTCTGGATCCGCGCGCGCGAGTCGAGATCCGTGAACTGCTGGTTGAGCTCAGCCGGATGGGCAAGACCGTGTTCTTCTCGACTCACATCCTGGCCGACGTCGCCGAGATCTGCACGCACATCGGCATCGTCGAATCCGGCCGGCTGGTGGCGCAGGGCAGCATGGCCGAGATGCAGCGCCAGTTGCGCCCGCATCGCATGCTGCAGATCCAGCTGCTCAATCAGCCTGACGTGTTGACCCAGGCCCAGTCGGCGTTGTTTGGCCGGGCCGGTGTGCTGGCCATCCGGCCGCTCGAGGACGAAGGCGGGCCGCCCACGCTCGAGGTGGATTATGGCGGCGATGATGCCGGCGTCGCCGGCCTGCTGGGTCAGCTGGTCGCGCGCGGCCTGCCCGTGCTGCACTTCAGCGAGACCCGTCAGGAGCTGGAAGACGTGTTCATGCAGATCACCAACGGAGTCAAGCCCTCATGAGCGACGTCGCTGCCCCGACCCCGGCTACACCTGCCGCCCCGGCGCCCGAGCGTCCGAACGGCTCTGGCCTGCGCCAGGTGCTCGATGACCTGTTGTCGGTCAATCCGGTCGTGCTCAAGGAACTGCGCGGGCGAATGCGCGGCGCGCGCGCGTTCGTTGTGCTGACGGTTTACCTGTTGCTTCTGAGCGCGTTCGTCATCTTCCTGTACTACCTGTATTCGGCCTCGACGGCCTCGGCATTCTCGGCTTCGCAGCGCGGGCTGGTCGGTAAGTTCGTATTCGGCGGCGTGGTCGGGATCGAGCTCCTGCTGGTGTGCTTCATTGCGCCGGCCTTCACGGTCGGCGCAATCAGCGGCGAGCGCGAGCGGCAGACCTTCGATCTGCTGCGCACGACGCTGCTCCCGGCCCGGTCGCTGGTGCTAGGCAAGTTGGGTTCGGCCCTGGTGTACATCTTCCTGTTGTTGTTTGCGGCTCTGCCGCTCCAAAGCCTGGCCTTCCTGTTAGGCGGCGTCGCCCTCGAGGAGCTGGTGATCGCGACGCTGTTGCTGGTGGCCTGCGCCTTTCTGTTTAGCGCTGCCGGCGTGTACTTCTCGTCGCTCATGCGCCGCACTCTGGGCGCGACGGTGCTGACCTTCGGTTTTGTGCTGATCAGCCTGTTGGCGCTACCCTTATTGCTGATCCCGTTGCTGGTGTTCAGCTCGGCCTTCTCGTTGATGGGGTCGCCGAGCGTGGTGGTGCAGGCGATCCTGCTCTACACCGGCCTGCTCCTGTCGGCCACCAATCCGGTCGCGACCATGATCATCAGCGAGATCATGATCGTTGATCAGACGACCGGGCTGTGGTTCGTAACTCTGCCGCTGTCGGACCCGGCGACGGGTGTCGTGGGCCTGACCGCCTACATCCCGTCACCGTGGATGTTGTTTACCGTCTTCGCCGTGGCGCTCGGCGCAATTTTCGTGCTCCTGGCGATGCTGAATGTCAGCCGCCGCGAACGGTGAGAGGTGGGCGCGAAGCGTCTAGCGCCCGCCCGGAACGGATCGCGCCCAGAGCGCGTCTTGCCCATGATCTCGCACCACCATCCCGGTGTTGGGATCCAGAGGGTTTATGTCGACCGAAGCCATTCGTGAGGTCAACGGGCTGATCACCCAGTGGTTGTTGCGCGTCCGCGTGCGCGACGCGGGCCGCGGCGCTGTGCGTGGCCTGGCGATTGCGCTGTTGCTCGCACTGGCGCTGGCGCTGGCGGCGCGCTTCTTGCCGCTGGTCTTTACCGCGACCCAAATCCAGCTTACAGCCGTAGCCGCCGGGGCGGGGCTGCTGATCGGGGCAGCGTACGGCTTCTTCAAGCCGCGCTCGCGACTGGCCGCTGCCCGCGATTTCGACCGCCGGCTTGGGCTGGCGGAGCGGACGTCGATGGCGCTCGAGCTGGAGGCTGCGCCCGAGCGCGCCCCGGCCTGGCTGGTGGCGCAGCAGTGGACAGACGCCGCTGCGGCGGCCCGGCGTGCGCCGGCCGCCGCGCGGTTGCGACTGTTCGACATCTCGCGGATCGAACTGGCGGTTGCGGCCGTCTGCGCCGTCGCGCTGATCGCGGGTTTTGCCTTTTGGCCGAACCCTCAGGACACGGTGCTTGCGCAACAGCAGGCCGTGCAGCAGGCCATTGCAGAACAGATCGAAAAAATCGAACAGGCGATCGCTGCGATCGAAAATAATGATGATTTGACCGACGACCAGAAGGAAGCCCTGACCGAGCCGTTGGAGCAGGCACAGCAGGCGTTGCAGCAACCCGGTCTGACGGAAGAGCAGGCCCAGGAGGCTCTGGCCCAGGCACAGCAAGAACTGCGCAGCCTGCAGGATCCGAACGCTCAGGCACAGGCTCAGGCACTGCAGCAGGCCGGCGAGCAGTTGAGCGGCAATAACACGACCCAATCAGTGGGCGAGGCGCTGCAGAACGGAGACCTGCAAGCGGCCGGCGAAGCTTTGCAGAACATCGATCCGTCCACGTTGTCGGCAGAGGAGCAACAGGCGCTGGCTGCCCAGCTCGAGCAGGCAGCCGAGAGCCTCTCCGGCACCGACCCGCAGACTGCTCAGGCGCTGCAGGACGCAGCCGAGGCCTTGCGTAACGGCGACACAACCGGCGCGCAGCAGGCGTTGCAGCAGGCCGGCCAATCGATGCAGCAGGCCGGTCAACAGGCGGCGCAATCACAGGCCGCCGGCCAGGCCTCCGACCAGGTTACGGATGCCCAACGCGCGATCGCACAGGCCGGCCAGCAAGGCCAGCAGGGACAGGAAGGTCAGGGCCAGGGCCAAGGTCAAGGCCAAGGTCAGGGTCAAGGGCAGGGCCAAGGCCAGGGTCAAGGTCAAGGTCAAGGTCAAGGTCAAGGCCAGGGCCAGGGCCAGGGTCAGGGCGGCGGCGGCGGTGCCGGCACCGGTACGGGCAACGGCCAAGGCGCCGGCGGCGAGACGCAGGGCCAGAACGGCACGGGCGGCGCCACCGACGGCGGCGTCTCGGACTATGAGCCGATCTACGCGCCAAGCCACATCGGTGGAAGCGGAGGCACCGATGTGCAGGTGCCTGAGGGTGGCAGCGGCGATCCCGGCGACGACGTTGTCGGCGAGGGCTCGACCGGAGAGCAGAACACCGGCGAGGTGACCGTCCCCTACAACGAGGTCTACGCCGACTATCGAGACTCGGCCTATTCGGCCGTCAATGAGGGCGATTATCCGCCCGAGATCCGCGACATCGTTCGCCAGTATTTCAGCTCACTGGAGCCTTAACTTCAATCATGACGACTGCAACCGCGCCCATCTCCGCGCCCGAGTTCACGCTGCAGCAATTCCGCGACACGGCCGCCGCCATCGAAGCCGAGGTCGGCAAAGTCATCGTCGGCCAGTCCAACATCGTGCGGCATACACTGCTCTGCGTGATCGCCGGCGGTCATGCCTTGCTCGAGGGCGTGCCCGGCCTCGGCAAAACGATGCTGATCAAAACCCTGGCCGAGGTGCTGGATCTGCCATTTGCACGCATCCAGTTCACGCCGGACCTGATGCCGGCCGACATCGTCGGCACCGACATCCTCGAGGAAGGCGCCGACGGCAAACGCACATTCCGGTTCCAGCAGGGCCCGGTATTTGCCAGCCTGGTGCTGGCCGACGAGATCAACCGCGCCACGCCCAAGACGCAATCGGCGCTGCTCGAGGCCATGCAGGAAGGGTCGGTCACGGTCGCCAAACGCACCTACACCTTGCCGCAGCCCTTCTTTGTGCTCGCCACGCAGAACCCGCTTGAGATGGAGGGCACGTACCCTCTGCCCGAAGCCCAACTCGACCGCTTCCTGTTCAAGGTCAACGTGTCGTTCCCGTCTTCGACCGACCTGGTCGAGATCCTGGCCCGCACGACCGGCGGCGCCCGCCAGCCGCTCACCAAAGTGACGACCGGCGCGCAGCTGATCGCCATGGGCAAGCTGGCGCGCACCGTGCCGGTGCCCGCGCACGTCTCCGACTTTGTCGCGCGCCTGGTGGTGGCCACGCACCCCGACCATGCGACGGCCTCGCCGCTCGTCAGGCAATTCGTGCGCTACGGCTCCTCGCCGCGCGGCGCACAGGCCCTGATCCTGGGGGCCAAGATCACGGCGCTCTTCGCCGGCCGCGTCAACGTGGCCTTCGACGACGTCGCCACCGTCGCGCCCGCCGCGCTCCGCCACCGGCTGCTCCTCAACTTCGAGGGCCAGGCCGAGGGCGTCAGTACCGATGCCGTGGTGGCAGATCTCTTGAAGACGATCAAGTGATTGGTTATTTCGAGATCACTGATAGTTGATTGCTGATGGGTGGACCGCCAATCAGCAATCAGAAATCAACAATCAGCAATCAGCAATCGCCCATATTCAAGTATGTTTTCGGAATCAACACTTCGCCGTCTCGATCGCCTCGCCCTGGTGGCGCAGCGCGTGCGCGCCGGCGTGTTTAAGGGCGAGCGGCGCAGCACTAAGCGCGGCACGTCGATCGAGTTCGCGGATTATCGCGACTACGTGCGCGGCGACGACTTGCGCCGGATCGACTGGAACGCTTACGCCCGGCTCGAGCGGCCGTTTATCAAGCTGCTCGAAGAGGAAGAGGACCTGGCCGTGCACGTACTCGTCGACGGCTCGCTGTCGATGGGATTCGGCACGGGCGAACAGCGCAAGCTCGACTACGCCTGCAAGCTGGCGGCCGCCTTTGGATATCTGGCGCTCGCGGCCGGGGATCGCCTGAGCGTGGCCGTGCTCAACGGCGAGACGGTCGCCAAACGCTTTGGCCCGGCGCGCAATCGCGCCTTCGCCATGCGCCTGATCCAGTTCTTGGAAGACGTGCCGGCCGTCGGCGATACGCGGCTCAACGCTGCCTTGCGCGACTACGCCCTGACGGGTGGCCGACCCGGCCTGACCTTTTTGATTACCGACCTCTTCGCGCCGGACGGCCACACCGAGGGTCTGGCGCAACTGCAGGGTCGTGGCCATGAGGTCGTCGTCGTGCACGTGCTGGCGCCCGAAGAGGTCGAGCCCGAGTACGCGGGCGATCTCAAGCTGGTCGATGCCGAGACGCATGACTTTCAGGAGATCACGCTCGACGGCGGTTTGCGCGATTTGTATCACGCGCGTCTGAGCGACTGGCGCGACGAGATCAACGCCTATTGCACCAAGCGTGGCATGCACTACGTGCCCGTCGTCACCGATGCACCCTGGGATCAGCTGGTGCTGTATCAGCTCCGGCAGCGCGGGTTGGTGAAATGACCTTCCCGTTTCTGACGCCGCTGGCGTTCCTGCTCGGACTCCTGGCCCTGCCGATCCTGGTTCTGTATATGCTCAAGATGCGGCGCCGTGAGGTGTCGGTCTCGAGCGTGCTGCTCTGGCAGCGTCTGCTCCGTGATCGCGAAGCCAACGCACCCTGGCAGAAGCTGAAGCGCAACCTGTTGCTCATCCTGCAACTCCTGTTGCTGGCGGCGCTGATGTTCGCGCTGGCACGGCCGTTTCTGACCGTGCCGGCCGTGGCACGCGGCGCCGTGATCGTGCTGCTGGACGCCTCGGCTTCGATGTCGGCCGGCGATGTGGCGCCGTCGCGCTTTGCGGCCGCGCAGGCGCAGGTCCGCGAGCTGGCGAACGGTCTGAGCGCCGACGGCCTGCTGACCGTGATCCTGGTCGGGCGTCAACCCGTGGTGCTGGCCTCGGCCACGCGCGATACGGCCGCCGCCCTGGCGGCTGTCGACGCCGCGCGGCCGGAGCAGGGCGCGGTCGACTGGGAAGCCGCCTTCGCGCTGGCTGCCGGCGCGGCCCGCGGCGGCACGCCCGGCGAAACCACGACCGTGATCCTCTCCGATGGCGGCCTGCCCGAAGGCCTGCCGGCCCTGCCGGGCCAGGTCCGATTTGTCCCAATCGGTGCGAGCGAGGCCCTCGGCCGCGAGAACGTCGGCATCGATGCGTTTTCGCTGCGTGCCACGGCGAGCGGGCCCGAGTTGTTTGTGCGCGTCACAAACTTCGGGGTCGAGCCCCAGCGCGCGATCGTGACCATCACGACCGGCGAGCAGCTGGTGGTCTCCGAACTGGTCGAGGTCGCGCCGGGCCAGTCGGCGTCGGTGACGCTCGATGATCTCGAGGATGTGCCCGCCGCCTTTCAGGCTCAACTCACCGCGCCGGGCGCCGACGGCGGCGCGCCGGATGCTTTCGCGCTCGACGACAGCGCCTGGGCCGTCTATCAACCGCTTGCAGCTGGCCGCACTCTGGTGCTGACGCCGGGTAACGTCTTCCTGGAGCAGATGCTGGCCTCGCTGCCCGGTGTGCAGGCGTTCCGCGCCGCGCCCGGCGCACCGCTGCCGACCGACCCATTCGATCTGTACGTCAGCGACAGTATCAGCGAGACCGTCGCGCCGGCCGGCGCCGAGCTACTCATCGTCAATCCGATCTCGACCACGCTCTTCACGGTCGGCGACGTCTTCACCAACACCCGGCTGACGCGGGTCGCGGCCGACGATCCGCTCACGCGCTTCCTGGATTGGGATCAGGTCAGCGTGCTTCAGGCTCGCCGGGTCGCCGTGCCGGCCTGGGCGCGCGTGCTGGTCGATAGCGAGGGTGGGCCGCTCGTTTTCGCCGGCGAGACCGGCGGGCGGCGCGTGGCGGTGCTGACATTCCGGCTGCAGGATTCCGATCTGCCGCTGCAGCTTGCCTTCCCGGTCTTGATGTCGAACCTGATGACCTACCTGGCGCCGGCCCAGGCGTTCTCAGCGCCGGACGGGCTGCGCCCGGGCGAGACCCTGTTGATCCGCCCGGCCGGCGGTGACGGCGCGATCGGGATCGACGACCCGATCGGCCAGCGCTTCCAGGCACCGGCTACCGAGGCGGGCGTGCTGTTCGCCGACACGGATGTCCTCGGTCTGTATACGGTCGTCTCCACGCAACGCGTGGTCGGTCAGTTCGCCGTGAATCTCTTTGATGCCGGCGAGTCGACCATCACGCCGGCCACGCAACTCACCATCGGCCAGGCGTCGCTCGCGGCGACGCCTGCCGACGAGACCGGCCAACTCGAGCTTTGGCCCTGGCTGGCGGCGGCCGCCTTCCTCCTGCTGTTGATCGAGTGGTACGTCTATCATCGCGGTTCGGTGCCTCCGCGCCGCGTTCCACGGGCGGGCGCCTCCTCATGACCCACACTTCTTTGCCACGATCTGACATGAATGTGCACGAATTGTCCGTTCGTGCATATTCGTGTCAATTCGCGAAACTCGTGGCGAGAATCCGCATCGCCCGGAGGCGCGCGTGAGCTTCGCGACCCCGTGGCTCCTCTTATTGCTGATCGCCCTCCCACTGATCGCGTGGTTGGGTTGGCCGCGTTACGGCGGTGGCAAGCTGCGCGCCTGGATCAGCCTTGGGCTGCGGCTGATGATCGCGTTGCTGCTGGTGCTGGGCATGGCTGGGGTCGAGGTCCGCAGCCTGTCGGATCGGCTGTCGGTGGTCTTCCTGCTTGACGCATCAGACTCGATGTCCGTGCCGATCCGGGCCCAACTCGAAAGCGGGCCGGCATTAACGACGCCCTACGAACTGGCCCAGGCTTACGTCCGTAGTGCGCTCGAGCGCCTGGGCACGCAGGATGAAGCCGCCGTGATCGTCTTTGGCGGCGATGCCGCGGTTGAGCGCGGGCTATCGACCAGTCGAGAGTTCGATACGCCGACGGTGCGCGTCACCACGCTGCAGACCGATTTGGCCGGCGCAATCCGGCTCGGGCTGGCGGTGTTGCCGACCGATACCATGCGCCGCATCGTCATCCTCTCCGATGGTCAGGAGACCACCGGCGATGCGCTCGACGCCGCGCAACTGGCGGCCGCCTCAGGCGCGCAGATCATGGTTGTGCCCTTCACGGTATCCGGCGGGGCCGAGGCCCTGGTGACCGAGGTCGAGGCGCCGTCGCGGCTGCGCCCGGGCGAGCAGTTCGGCCTGGCGGTGCGGATCGAATCGACGTCGGCACAGACCGTCGGCGTGCGCGTGTTGGCCGGTGACACGATCGCGTATGAAGGTCAGGTCGAGCTGCGGCGCGGCGTCAACAACCTGACGTTGCCGCTCTCAGCCGGGCAGCCGGGCTTCACGTCCTATCGGGTGCAGATCACGGCCGAGCAGGGCGCCGACACCTTCTATCAGAACAACGAGCTGGCGGCGTTCACCCAGGTCACTGGCCCGCCCCGCCTGCTGCTGATCAACAACCCCGAGGCCCGCGATGGCGTTCAGGGCGATGCCGAGATCCTGGCCGCGCTCCAGGCCACCGGTCTGGCCGTCGACGTCCGCCCGCCGGAGTCGCTGCCCGGCGATCTCCCGTCGCTGGCCGAGTACGCCGGCGTGATCCTGGTCGACGTCCCGGCTCGCGCGCTGACTCAACGCCAGATGGAAGCGGTCGAGACCTATGTGCGCGACCTTGGCGGCGGCCTGATCGCGATCGGCGGGCCGACCTCGTTCGGCGTCGGCGGGTACTTCAAGACGCCGCTCGAGCGCGTGCTGCCGGTCGATATGGAGATCAAGGACGAGAAGCGCCGCACCCGCGTCACGATGCTGTTCGTCATCGACCACTCGGGCTCGATGTCGGAGACCTCGGGCGGCGTGACCAAGCTCGATCTGGCCAAGGAGGCCGTGATCCGCTCGGTCGAGCTGCTCAGCCCGCAAGACCGGGTCGGCGTGATCGTGTTCGACGACACGGCCTCTGTGGCGGTGCCGATCACGTCGCTGGAGGACCCGGACGCGATCGTGCGCCAGGTCGGCACGATCGGCATCGGCGGCGGCACCGACATCATGTCGGGCGTCAGGCTGGCCTCCGAGATCCTGCCGCAAGACGACAGCGCCGTCCGACATATCGTGCTGCTGACCGACGGCGGCGCGGATCCGACCGGCATCGCCCAATTGATCGAGACGATGTACACCGAGCAGGGGATCACGCTCTCGAGCGTGGGCGTCGGGCAGGGGGCGGCGCCGTTCCTGCCGGACCTGGCGAAGGCCGGCGGCGGCGTCTACCACTTCGCCGGCGATCC
>JAEURK010000233.1 GCA_016789175.1 Anaerolineales bacterium | reverse complement strand
CGATCGCCTGGCGGGTCAGGGCGGAGGCGTGCTGCTGCTGCAAGTGGGCGATCGCGCGCTTGACGACCGCACTTGTGGGCTGTGGGAGCGCTTCCTCCCCGCCCAAGGCCCGGCGCAACGCCTCGGCCAGTTCTGTCTCCGACAACATGGCCTTGGCCTGAAACGCGACTCGGGGATGGCTCAGACGGCTGACGTCTTCAAGGGTCAGGGCTTTTCCGCTGAGGACGACGACCGGGACGCGCTGCGTAGCCGGCCGGGCACGTAGCGCCTCAAGCACCTCAAACCCGTCGACATTGGGCATCATCAAATCCAGCAGTACCAGGCCCGGGGTGAGCTCGTCCAGGAGACGCAGCGCCTGAGCCCCGTCCTCGGCCTCCAACACCCGCTGTCCGGGCCAACTGCCGGCGATGACGTCCGCGTAGAGCTTTCGCGCCTGTTGATCGTCGTCGACGATCAACAGCGGGCTGCCTGTCGAAGAGGGCCGAAATGCTTGAAGCGACTCCAGCAGAGTCCGTCGGTCGAAGGGCTTGACCAGCAGGTTCGTCACACCGCCCGACCGACCGGCCTCCAACGCTTCGCCGCCAAACAGGATGAAGGGCAGCTGGGCCAGTTGCGGGTACGCGCGAATGCGCTCGACCAGGCCCCAATCGCCACCTGCCGACTGACTTAGGTCCCAGGCGATCGAGACGGGTTGGGCCTGCCGGAGCAGGACCTCCAGCTCGGCGATCGATCGGGCATAGCCGATCGACCAACCCTTGCGCTGCGCCAGCTCAATCACCTCGGCCGGCGCCGTCCCGACGGCCGCGACCGCGACCACCATCGGCTTGCCCGCCGCCGGGAGGCGCGCGGCCGAGCCGGAGAGGGTCGGCAACGGCACGTAGAGATGGAACGTGCTCCCCCGCCCCGGTTGACTGTCGAGTGTGATCGAACCGCCGTGCAACAGGATCAGCCGGCGCGTAATGGTCAACCCCAACCCGACCCCTTCCGCCCGCCGGCGCTCGTTCAGGCTGGTGACAAAGGGCTCGAAGATGCGTTCCTGCAAGTCGATCGGGATCCCGGCGCCGGTGTCACGCACCCACAGGTGCAGGTGCGGCGGCGCGACCTCAGCCCCCAGGACGATCTCGCCCGTCTTCGTGAACTTATAGGCGTTGCTGAGCAGGTTGTAAAGCACCTGGCGCAGACGCACCGGGTCGGCCTCGATAATCGGCAACTGCGTCGGCACGTCCAACCGCCAGGCCAAACCGACGCGCGCCGGCAAGCCGCTCGAAAGCGCCTTGAGCGACTCCTCGAGAAAGGCGCGGGTGGCGATCCGCTCGGGGAACAGATCCAGCTCACCGATTTCGGCCCGCGAGAGGTCCAGCAAGTCGTTGATCAACCGCAGCAGATGCTCCCCGCTCGAGAACACCTGTTGCAGGTCGTTGCGCAACGCTGCCGGCAACTCCTCCCGATACGGGTTCGGCGTCGCCAGGGCGGTCGAGGCATAGCCCAGGATGACGTTGAGCGGCGTCCGCAGTTCGTGGCTGACATTGGCGAGGAGCCGGGTCTTGATCTGATCGGCCTTCTCAGCCCGGCTGCGGGCCTGGACCGCTTCGCTATAGAGCTCGGCGTTACACATGGCCACGCCCAACTGATCGGCCAGTGATTGCAGCCCGATCAGATCCTGACGGGCGTGCTGGCGCGGCTGCTGACTGTGCAGGTCGAGCAGACCAAGGATGGCGCCACCCAGGCGGATCGGGACGATCACGCGCGACCGCGTATCGGGCCAGGCGTCGTCTTCGCTGAAGCGCTGGCTGTGGCGCAGGTCGGGCACGAAGATCGCCTGGCCGCTCCGCACCGTCGCCGACAACAGCCCGGAGGCGTCCGGTGGAGGCGCTTGATGAGTCGCCATGGCAGTCGCGCCGGCCGGAAGCAGGTTTTCGCCGTGCGGGTCCCAAAGATAGGTGCGCACGACGTCATAGCCGTAGCTGACGCGGATCAGGTTGGCGATTTCATCAAGGAGTTGATCGCGATCCAACAGCGAGCCGACCTGTTTGTTGATCTCGAGGCTGGTCTCCAACTGGGCCAGGCGCTCGGCCGCCTGCCGATGGGTGTCGCCGATCAGGTGGCTGGGCAGATCGGCCATCGCCACAAGTTTGCGGGCCGCGATCCGGCTGACGTTTTGTTGCGTGACCAGGCGCGGCTGGAAACCGAAGTGCGGTTCAATCGGCCGATGCTCGGCCGCCCGGCGTGCCAGCGCCAGGGCCTGCCGGCCCAAGTCGGTGGCCGAGGTCTGAACTGTGGCGGTCATCCGGCCCTCGAGGATCGCGGCCAGGGCCAGCGGGTCGCCGTTGATTCCGACGATCAAGGCCTGATCGTCGATCAGGCCCAGGGCGCGGCCAGCGTCGCGCGCCGCCAGGGCTACAGTGTCGGAGAGCCCGATGATCGCGTCAAAGCGGTCGGCCGGTGCCCAATCGATTTCGCGAAGCTGTTGCTCGACGCCATCGGTCGTCCACAGGCTGGCGACATGGCGCCAGACGATCTCCGGGAAGGCGCTCAGGGCATCGCCGACGCCTGCGATGCGGCTTCGGCCGTCCTCGCCCAGGCCGTGATGCCCGCCACCGACCACCAGCACGCGGCCACGGCCGGCGAGCTGCTGCGCCAGGTAGGTGGCCAGGTCCTTGGCGATGTCATACAGCCCGACCGGCGAAGCGCACAACGGGTGCCGCAGGTCGGATTCGGTCAGACCGATACAGGGGACGTTCAGATCCAGCAGCTGCAGGATCATCTCGTCCGGCCAGCCCTGAAAAACCAGGGCGTCGATCTCCTGGGCCTGAAGCTCCTCGATCAAACCCAGCTGGCCATCGACGGAGAGGTCATAGGGGTTGAGGATGTCGATCGGATAGACGCTGACATCATGCTCGCGCGCGTCGCGGTACACGGCCTCGCGGACGAGCACCCAAAAAGGGTCCGCAACGTCAAACTGGCAACCGATCCGAAGAGTGCGCTGCATAGTGGGATGATTGGGTGACGAGCGATAAACGCGCCGGCTGGCCCGGCATCTGCGTGCCTCGTACGAGTCGCTTCGACTCGCACAGTCGATTATAGGGCTTGCCCAACCATTTGCCGAGAGACTTCACTGGGCGCTTCTCCAGGTGTTTCACGAGTTCAAGTCACTGTTCAGCCCCGTTGGCTGAGCAGTCACCCCATCGTGGCACAACTGGTCCTCGCGAATTCGGTGCGATGGACCTACCGACCGGGCTGAGGAGCGACCCCTTGCGCGAAGCGCGCTTTACAAGGGCACGCCCGCTGTATGAGACTCGATTCGCGTCACTCGCGCCTTTCGTGGCAGGTGTGGGCGGCTGGAGACTCGCTCGTACAAGCCTTGTGCACCCAGGGCCTTGCGCACCGCTGATTGAGTGGTAGGCTGAGAGGAGTCGTATTGTTGAGTTCGGTCCGTCATTAGTGTTGCTTTCGATCTGTTGTCACCCTTGAACA